>JANWZD010000013.1 GCA_025054935.1 Dehalococcoidia bacterium
GCAGGCCGCCGCGGCAACCCCGGCCGCTGCACCCTCCGCCTGGAGCCGGCCGCTGCCGGCTTAGGTTCGGCCGGGATAGCCGCGTTCGCTCCGCTCGCCCGCAATGACGGCGAGGCGCAGTGCAGAGAAGGCGCACTCGCTCCTCGTCGGTCGCTTGCGGCGAGGCGTTCCGACAGCGGCGCTCAGGCGGCGAGGCGGCTGCGATGGCGGACCAGACCAGGGAAGAGAGCGGCGACGACGCCGATGACGACAGTGGCGACGGCGGCGGCGATCCCGATCGCCGCCGCCGCGCCGAGCGTGCCTGCCAGCCACCCGAGCGCGAGCACTCCGAATGGTTGGACACCGATTGCCACGGTCAAAGCGCCAAGCGCCTTGGCGCGTCCAGCCGGGCCGGCGGCTTCGATCAGCACGGTGCTTTGAAAGGTGCCGAAGAACGACATCAGCATGCCAGAGGCGAAGATCAACAGCATTGCGAGTGGGAAGACATTCGCGAGGGAGAACAGGAAAAGCCCGAGCGCCGCGCCGAACGACCCGGCGGCAAAGAGCAGCCCGCTCCGGCGCGGCGAGAGGACAAACAGCACGACGTTCCCGAGGAGCGAACCGCCCCCCCATCCGCTCACCAGCAGACCGAGTTCGGCGGGCCCGACGCGCAGGACCTCTTTGGCGACGAGCGGCAGGAACTGGATCAATGGCAGCGCCAGCCCATTCATCGCGACCGAAATCGCTAGGACGCCGCCGATCGCTGGCCGGCTGATAACGGCGCGATAGCCAGCATCACCCGCCCGGCTTTCGTATTCGCTGACTGCTGCCGGCGGCTGGCGGAGCGCCACGATCAGCGGCAGTGCCAGCAAAAACGCCCCGAGTGCCAGCAGATAGGCCCCCTGCGGGCCGGCGAGCGGGATGATCGCGCCGGCGAGCGCCGAGAAGACGAAATTTGCTCCGACGAAGACAAAATTGTCGAGCGCGAGCGCGTTCGCGAGCGCCGCTCGGCCGGCGGTGGTTTCGGCGATCAGCGAGCGTTGGGAGGGAAACGAGAGCGCCCACAGCGAGTTGGTGGCGAGTGTCGTCACGACGAGCTGCCACGGCTGAATCGCGTTCAGCGCCGCTGCGCCGACCAGCCACGCCGAGATGAGGATGCCGCTCACAATCGCCCCCATCAGCACCGAGCGGCGCGGAACGCGCCCCGCGAGGATCCCGCCAGCAATCCCGAGAAGAAGCAGGGGGAGCGTCCGGCAAGCTCCGATCAAGGCGAGGAACACCGGGGAATCGGTCAGCGCGAGCGCTAGCCAGCCGGTCGTGACAGTATCGATCCAGCGGGCAGCGTACCACGCCGCGCTGGTCAGCCAGAGCAGGCGGAAGTCGCGAAGGCGGAGGACGGCGACGAGCCGACTGGAGGCGCCGGATGATGTGACGACGGACACCGTCTGCCTAGGGTAGCGCATCCGCCGTTCGGCCGATGCGGCGTCGCCTCCTTCCCGGCTGCTCTCGGCGTGGCTCAGGCCGGCTGGCCCAGGCCAAATAGGGGAAAACCGCACCGGTGATCGCAGCGAACTCCTGATCCGGGCGTTCTCTGCCGAAACCTAGGATGAGCGTCGTAGCACGGCGACATCGCGCTGCGTCCGGGAGCGGGAGGCATGGATCTTACCGACAGCGTCATCCTTATCACCGGAGGAACAGGCTCCTTCGGCAACAAGTTCGTCGAGACGGTGCTGCGCCGGTGGCGACCGCGCAAGCTGATCGTCCTGAGCCGCGATGAGCTGAAGCAGCACGAGATGCGTCAGCGCTTCGATGATCCGTGCCTGCGCTTCTTCCTCGGCGACATCCGCGATCGCGACCGGCTCTACCGCGCTTTCCAAGGCGTCGACTATGTCGTCCACGCGGCCGCCCTGAAGCAGGTGCCCGCTGCCGAATACAACCCCTTTGAGGTCGTCAAGACCAACATTCTCGGCGGCCAGAACATCGTCGATGCGGCAATCGACAGCGGCGTCAAGCGCGTGATCGCCCTCAGCACCGACAAGGCGGTCAACCCGGTTAACCTCTACGGCGCAACCAAGCTGTGCATGGAGAAGCTGCTTATTCAGGGGAACTCGTATGCCGGCTCGGACGGGACGAAGTTCTCGGTCGTGCGCTATGGCAATGTCGTCGGCAGCCGCGGCAGCGTCATCCCGATCTTCTGGCAGCAGCGGCTGACCGGCAGACTGACAGTCACCGACCCGCGGATGACGCGCTTCTGGCTGACGCTCGACCAAGGGGTTGACTTCGTCTTGCGCTGTCTGGGAGTGATGCGGGGCGGCGAGATCTTCGTTCCCAAGATCCCGACAATGGGGATCATGGACCTCGTCGAGGCGATCGCCCCGGACTGCGAGGTCGAGTTCACCGGCATCCGCCCCGGCGAGAAGCTGCACGAAGTGATGATCTCGGCGGACGAGGCGCGCCTTGCCCGCGAACTCGACGATATGTTCGTGATTGAGCCGGCCCATCCGTGGTGGACGACCGACCGCGCCTGGCAAGGGGGGCGTCCGCTGCCGGACGGCTTCGTCTACTCGAGCGAGACAAACCCGTGGAAGCTGACGCCGGCAGAGCTGCGCGAGATGGTCGAGCGGCTCGGCTTGCCGAAGGTTGTCGAGCGGCGCGAGCGGTCCCTCCGAACAGTGGCGTAGCCGCTTGGGGACGCCACTCGCGGCGTGCGGGGGAGAGCACAGAACGCCGCAAGGCGGGCGACCCAGGAGGGGGACGTCCCGCGGCGAAGGGCAAAGACACGGATCGAGGTGCAGGGATGCAGACGGTGGCCTCCACGCTCGCCCTCTTTGGCGGTCCGCCAGTCCGTGACCGCCTCCTCCCCTACGGCCGCCAGACGATCGACGAAGACGACATCGCCGCGGTTGTCGCTGTCCTACGGTCGGAGTGGCTGACGACAGGGCCGGCGGTTGCTGCATTCGAGGAGGCGGTTGCGGCGCGCGTCGGCGCCCGCTTCGCTGTCGCCTTCTCGTCTGGCACGGCTGCCCTCCACGCTGCGGCGTTCGCGGCTGGGCTCGGCCCGGGCGACGAGGCAATCACCACTCCCCTCACCTTCTCGGCGACGGCGAACTGCGTGCTCTACCAAGGCGCGACGCCGCGCTTCGCCGACATCCGCCCGCTCGACCTGACGCTTGATCCGGACCGCGTGGCGGCCGCCATCACCCCGCGGACGCGCGCGATCCTGCCGATGGACTATGCCGGCCACCCCGCTGACCTCGACGCCCTGCGTGCGCTTGCCCAGCGGCATGGGCTCCTCATCATCGAAGATGCCGCCCACGCTCTCGGCGCAGTCTCGCGCGGCCGTCCTGTCGGCAGCCTTGCCGACATCACGATCTTCAGCTTCCATCCGGTCAAGCATGTCGCCGCTGGCGAAGGCGGAATGGCCGTTACCAACGACCCGGCGCTCGCGAGCCGGCTGCGCCGCTTCCGCACCCACGGGATCGTCTACGGCGTCGATGAGCGTGAGCCGTGGCGCTATGACCTTGTCGACCTCGGCTTCAACTACCGCCTCGCAGATCTGAACTGCGCGCTCGGTCTAAGCCAGCTCAAGAAGCTGGATGCCAATCTCGCGCGGCGGCGCGCTATCGCCGCTGCCTACCGCGAGGCGTTCGCTGGCTTGCCGTGGCTCACCCTTCCCCGCGAGCTGCCGGGGATGCAGAGCGCGTGGCATCTCTACCCTATTCGGCTGAATCTCGACACGCTCCGCGCAGGGCGCGCCGAGATCTTCCGGGCCCTGCGCGCCGAAGGGATCGGAGTGCAGGTGCACTACCTGCCGGTCCACCTCTTGCGGCTCTACCGGGAGCGGTTTGGCTATCGACCAGGCGCCTTTCCGCTTGCGGAAGCCGCGTACGAGCGGCTGATCTCGCTCCCGCTCTTCCCCGGCATGTCCGACGGCGACGTCGCCGACGTGATTGCCGCGGTCACGAAGGTGCTGAGGGCGTATGGCCGCTGAGAATGCTGGCGTCGCGCCTCGCGTGGCCGTGCTCGGCTGCGGCTCGATCGGTCGGCGCCATGTTGCCAACCTGAAAGCGCTCGGGGTCGAGGCGGTTGCCGTCTACGACCCGGTGCCGGAGCGGCTGACGGAGCTGCGCGCCGCCGCCGACGTGACGGCCTTTGCCGCGCTCGACGACATCTGGCGCTGGGAGCCGACAGTTGTCTTCGTCACCGCGCCGACTAGCTGCCACCTTGAGCTTGCGCTCGCCGCGGCAGAGCGCGGCTGCCATCTCTTCATCGAGAAGCCGCTCGCCGACCGGCTGGCCGGGACGGAGCAGCTGGTGGCGCTCGTCCGAGAGCGCGGACTGGTTTCGCTCGTCGGCTGCAATCTCCGCTTCCAGCCGGGCCTGCAGGCAGTGAAGCGGTGGCTCGAGGCGGGCGCGATCGGGCGCGTCGTCGCAGCGCGGATCGAGTTCGGCCAATATCTGCCCGACTGGCGGCCGGGGAGCGCCTATCAGGCGAGCTACAGCGCGCGGCGGGCGCTCGGCGGCGGCATCATTCTCGACGCCATCCACGAGATCGACTACGCCCGCTGGCTGCTCGGCGAGCCGCTGGGGGTGGCCTGCTTCGCCGGCACGCTCAGCCACCTCGAGATCGAGACCGAGGACACTGCCGCTCTCCTGCTGCGGCTGCCGGATGCGATCGTCGAGATCCATCTCGACTACGTCCAGCGCGTTTACAGCCGCACCTGCCAGATCATCGGCGACGAAGGGACGATCCGCTGGGACTACAGCGCGGGGGAGGCGCGCTACTACCACGCGAGCGGCGCCTGCGAGCTGGTGTTCAATCCGCCAGCGTGGACGCCGAACGAGATGTACCTCGCCGAGCTGCGCCACTTCCTCGACTGTCTCGCCGGTCGCGCGGCACCGGCGCTCGATGTCGCTGGCGGCCGGCGCGTTCTCGAAATCGCCCTTGCGGCGAAGCAGGCGGCCGCTGAAGGCCGCGTCATCGCGCTCGGAGGCGCCGATGCCTAGCCTCTCCGCTGCGCTGCCCGCATCGCGCAGCATCGCCCGCTCGACCGCGCTCAAAGCGCGCGCTGCCCGCCGCATTCCCACGCTCGCCCAAACGTTCAGCAAAGCGCCGAGCCAGTTCGTCCAAGGGGTCGCCCCCGTTTATCTGGAGCGCGGGGCGGGTAGCCACGTCTGGGATGTCGACGGCAACGAATATATCGACTACCCGATGGCGCTTGGGCCGGTCATTCTCGGCCACAACGAACCGGCGGTCACGGCGGCGGCGATCGCGCAGCTGGAGCGCGGGATCGCCTTTTCTCTCCCGCATCCGCTCGAGCTCGAACTGAGCGAGCTGCTCTGCGAACTGATCCCCTGCGCCGAGATGGTGCGCTTCGGCAAGAACGGCTCGGATGTTACTTCGGGGGCGGTGCGCGCCGCCCGCGCCTACACTGGGCGCGACCTCATCGCCTGCTGCGGCTACCACGGCTGGCAGGACTGGTTCATCGGGACGACAACGCGCAGCCGTGGCGTCCCGCGCGCGGTCCGCGAACTGACGAAACCGTTTGCCTACAACGATCTCGACTCGCTCGAGCGCATCTTCGCTGCCTATCCCGGCGAGGTGGCGGCAGTCATCATGGAGCCGGTCGGCGTTGTTGAGCCGGCGCCCGGCTTCCTCGAGGCGGTGCGCGACCTTGCTCATCGCCATGGCGCGCTGCTCATCTTCGATGAAGTCGTCACCGGTTTCCGGCTAGATCTTGGCGGTGCCCAAGCCCGCTATGGGGTAACGCCGGACCTCGCCTGCTTCGGCAAGGCGATGGGCAACGGCTTTCCGATCGCGGCGGTCGTCGGTCGCGCCGACGTGATGGCGATCTTCGATGAGATCTTCTTCTCGTTTACCTTCGGCGGCGATGCCCTCTCGCTGGCGGCGGCGGTCGCCACCATCCGCGTTCTGCAGCGCGAGCCGGTCATCCCGCATCTCTGGAAGCAAGGTGCGAGGCTGAAAGAGGGCTACAACCAGATCGCGGCGGAGCTCGGCCTCACCCGCTACACCGAATGTGTCGGGCTGCCGCCGCGGACGGTGATCACCTTCCGCGACGACCATGGAGCCGAGTCGCTGGTCTTCAAAACCCTCTTCCAGCAGGAGTGCTTGAAGCGGGGCATTCTCTTCTCGGGCAGCCAGAACCTCTGCTACCGCCACAGCGACGATGATATTGCGGTCACGCTCGCGGTCTACCGGACGGCGTTGGAGATCCTCGCGGACGCGATCGCGGCGGGCGATGTGCTCAGCCGGCTGGAAGGGCCGGTTGTCGAGCCGGTCTTTCGGAGAGCGTGAGATGACGCCCCGACGGCTGCTGATCCGGGCGGATGCGAGCGAGCGAATCGGCACCGGCCATGTGATGCGCGGGCTCGCGCTCGCCCAAGCGTGGCGGGAGAGCGGCGGCGAGGCGATCTTCGCCCTCGCGCATGGGGAAGCGGCGATCGAGGCGCGGCTGCGGGGTGAGGGATTCGAGGTAATCCGCGTAGCGGCAGTGCCCGGAAGTCCCGCTGACGTTGAAGAAACGCTCGCGATCGCGGCGCACTGGGTCGCCGTCGACGGCTATCACTTCTCGGCCGACTATTTCGCTGCCATTCACGCTGAGCGCCGGCTGCTGGTCGTCGACGACTGGGGCCACGCGGTCCACTACGACGCCGATCTCGTCCTCAACGGCAACGCCTACGCCACGCCGGCTCTTTACCCCTCGACCCCCGCGCGGCTGCTGCTTGGAACGCGCTACGTGCCGCTGCGCCGCGAGTTTCTCGACGCTATCGCCCCGCGTCCGACGCCGCCGCTGGCGCGGACAATCCTCGTCACCTTGGGCGGCGCCGACCCGGACAACCGGACGCTGCTCGTGGTCGAGGCGCTGCGGCGCCTGACGCTGCCGTTCGAGGCGCGGGTCGTTATTGGGGCGAGCAATCCGCACGGCGCGGCCATTCGCGCTGCAGCAGCAGGGGACGGGCGGATCTCCGTGCTCGAGCATGTGCGCGACATGCCGGCGCTGATGAGGTGGGCCGATGTCGCGGTTGCCGGCGCGGGAACAACGACGTGGGAACTGTGCGCCCTCGGCGTGCCGTCGCTGCTCGCCGTGCTCGCCGACAATCAAGCGCCTGTTGCCGAGGCGGTGGCGGCGCGAGGAGCCGCGATCGCGCTCGGCCGCCTCGATGACCAGCTCCCCGACCGCATCGCCGCCCGTCTCGACCTCCTGATGCGGTCGGAGGTGCTGCGCCTGCTGCTCTCTGAGAGCGGGCGGGCGCTAGTGGATGGCCGGGGCGCGGCGCGGGTTGTCCGCGCGATGCATGCGGCCGACCTGCGGCTCCGCCCGGCAAACTCGGAGGACTGCGACCTCGTCTATCAGATCAACGCCCACCCGGCAGTGCGGCGCTGGTCATTCACGAGTGGCGCGATTGCGCTTGAGGAGCATCGCCGATGGTTTGCTGCCAAGCTAGCCGATCCCGCGTGTCTGCTCTTTGTCGCCGAAGAGAACGGCGAGCCGGTGGGGGTGCTGCGCTACGACCTTGCTGGCGACGAAGCGACTGTCAGCATCGCGATCGATCCCCAGCGGCAGGGACGCGGCTACGGAACGGCGGTGCTTCAGGCGGGCAGCGCGCTGCTCGGCGGCCGCGCGGTGCGCGTGCGCGCGCTCATCAAGCCGGACAACGTCGCCTCGATCCGGGTCTTCACGAGCGCCGGCTACCGGCCGGCAGGGGAGACGATGGTCAACGGCGAACGGGTCCTCGTTATGGCGCAGAACCTCTCCCAAGCTGATGCGGTCTGTGGAGCAGCCTCATGAATGCGATCTCCCTCGGCAGGCGGCGCGTTGGCCCGGGACAGCCAGCCTATATCGTCGCCGAACTGTCTGCTAACCACCACGGCAGCTTTGACCGCGCGGCGGCGATCATTCGGGCGGCTGCCCGCGCCGGCGCCGATGCCATCAAGCTGCAGACGTACACCCCTGACACACTGACAATCGCCTGCGATCGCCAAGAGTTCCGGATTGGCGGCACGATCTGGGAAGGACGTACGCTCTACGACCTCTACCAGGAAGCGTTTACGCCGTGGGAGTGGCACGCTGAGCTGAAGGCGATCGCAGAGGCAGCGGGCATCGACTTCTTCTCCGCTCCTTTCGACCCGACAGCCGTCGACCTGCTCGAGGCGCTCGATATCCCCGCCTACAAGATCGCCTCATTCGAACTCGTCGACCTCCCGCTCATCCGGCGGGTGGCGCGCACCGGCAAGCCGATCATCATGTCGACCGGCATGGCGACGCTGGAGGAGATTGATGAAGCGGTCGCGGCGGCTCGCGAGGCGGGGTGTCGTGACCTTGTGCTCCTCCACTGCAACAGCGGCTATCCCGCCGCGCCGAGCGAGATGCACTTGCGGACAATCCCCTTCCTTGCAGCGCGCTACGGCGTTCCGGTCGGGCTCTCCGACCACACTCTCACCCCTACTGCCGCGATCGCTGCCGTTACGCTTGGGGCGAGCCTCGTCGAAAAGCATCTGACGCTCTCGCGGGCGGACGGCGGCCCTGATGCTGCCTTCTCTCTTGAGCCAGATGAATTTGCTGCGCTCGTGGCTGCAATCCGCGAGACCGAAGCCGCCCTCGGCGACGTGCGCCGCGGTCCGACCGAGCGCGAGCGCGCCAGCCGGGCGCTCCGGCGCTCGCTGTTTGTCGTCGAGGATGTCGCGGCAGGCGAAGTGCTCACTGAGCGCCACGTCCGTTCGATCCGGCCGGGGCATGGGCTGCCGCCGAAGCATCTGGAGGCGGTAATCGGACGGCGGGCGGCGTGCGCGATCTCGCGCGGGACGCCGCTGCGCTGGGAGTTGGTAGACGGCCTGCCTCAAGAGCCGAGCCTGTCCGAACGATAACGACCGTAGCGACCGATACGCCGTGCTGCAGTCCGCCCGAGAGGAAGAACTGACCATGACGATGCTCGAAATTGCGACCTTCTCGCCCCATTTCGACCCCGAGGAAGACGACTGCGCCGAGGACCGGTATCCCGACGGCGGGACGCAGTTCCTGCGAGGCGAGCGGATCTACCTCCGGCCGCTCGAGGTGACGGATGCGACCGCAGAGTATGTCCGCTGGCTGAACGACCCCGAGGTGACGCGCTACCTCGAGGCCGGCAAATATCCGGCGACTCGCGAGAGCGTGCGCGACTACATCCGGTCATTTCAGGGGAGCCGGACGAGCCTCGCCTTTGCCATCATCGACCGCGCCACCGGCCGCCACATCGGCAACGTCACCCTTAACCATATCGACCCGATCCACCGAACGGCCGACACAGGGATCATGATCGGCTGTAAGGAGTTTTGGGGGCGCGGCATTGCCTATGAAGCCTGGTCACTCCTCATTCGCTACGCCTTCGATCGGCTGAACCTTCGCAAGATCGTGGCCGGCGCGGTGGTTGAGAACCGCGCCAGTATCCGCACCCTCGAGAAGCTCGGCTTCCGCATCGAGGGCACGTTCCGCGAAGAGAAGTGGGTTGACGGCCGCTATGTCGATACTGTCCGCCTCGGCCTCTTCCGCGAGGAGTTCCGCCCGAAGTAGGGGCTGCTGACGCTGCGCTCTCTGGTGCCTCCCGCGCAATCAGCGGGCGGCGCGTCGCCCGCGCTGTGGAGAGGCGAGAGACGGCATTTCCCCTGCTGCTGTTCCTGCGTCCGCCGCTGCTTCAGCGCTGCACCTTCCCCTGAGCGCGTTGCGGCGCTCCCTGCGGGCGCAGCAAGCCGATGCGGCATCTCGCGCACGCTCCTTCGCCGCGCGATGGCTCGGGAAAGGCTCGAGCGGCTGCGGGTGAAGCAGAGGAGCAGGAGACGGCGCGAGCGATGCTCAGCCGCTGGGCGTGTCGACCGCCACGGCGCGCTTCGGAAGAGGCGGCGCAGTTCACGTCGGGGCGCAACGTTCTGGGAAGGGTGCTCCGTCGGCAGGACGCCGGCTACGTTGCCCGCCGCAGCTGTGCCGCGAACTGACGCGCTTGCTCGTCCCACTCGCGGCTGGTGATCTCGACAACCGTGCCGGCGCGCGTCGCCTGCGCTGAAACCGTGACCCCGCCGCCTCCGCCCTCGAAGGTGACGGAGGTGGCGTCGGCAGACGTTTCGGCGAGCCCATACCGCTCACCGAAGAAGGCGCGCGCAAGCCGAAGCACGGTTGCCGGCAGGGCACGCGTCGTCGTCTCAAGACGGATCATGCGCGCCGCTCCATGCCGAGCGCTCGCCACACCTCGCCGGCGCGGCGAAAGGACGTCTCAACCCGATAGGTCACGCCGGAGTGTCCTCCGTCGTACTCGTCGTGCAGATGGGGGATGCCGGCCTCCCGCAGCTGGCGTGCCAGAAGGCGCGTGCCGTAGTGGAGGTGATATTCGTCGCGGCTGCCGCAGTCGAGGTAGAGCAGGCGCAGCGAGCGGAGGGCGCTGCTGAACTGGGGGACAAGCCGCACCGGGTCATGGCGGAGCCAACGCTGCCAGACCGCTTCGCGGAGGGTGCCGGTCTCCTCATCCCACGGCAGGTCGACGCCGGCGGGCGCGTCGGGATTGGGCGAGTAGGCGGCTGCCATCGCGATCAAGCTCAGCCCCGCAATGGCATCACTCCGCACGGAGTCCTGCGCCCAGAACCACGCCACGAATTGGGCAGGGCCGCCTTGGCGGGCGATGAGATGCTGATACTTGGCGATGTCTGGCAGATAGCAGTATTCGAAATAGGCGTCGCCGCTATGGGAGATGACAAGCCCGAACGTCTCTGGCCGCTGCATGCCCATCAGAAGGGCGCCGTAGCCGCCGCTCGAATGACCGGCGACCGCACGTCCCTCCGGCGCAGCGATCGTCGCGAAGTGTCGGTCAACCCAGCTCACGAGGTCGAGCGCAATGGCGTCTTGGTAGCGGCCGTTCGTCGGCGAATTGAGATACTGGCTGCCGCCGTAACGGGTGAAGCCATCGGCGACGACGAGGAGTGCAGGCGGGATCGCCCCGCTGACGATCAGCCGGTCGAAACGTTCGAAGAGGTTCGGCTCGAAGCCGCTGACGTTTGCGCGCGAGAGCGCGGTGCCGGAGTAGCCGGGCAGCCAGTAGATCACGGGATAGCGCTGGGCCGGCGTGTAGCCGGGGGGCAGGTAGAGCGGGATCGGTCGCTCGACCGGGTCGCCGAGCCAATTCCCCGCGAGGGAGGGATGCGCCACGCGTTCGATCCGAAGCTCGCCCTGCACGCACGTCTCCTCGAAGTGTCTCCTGCAACAGCGTACCAAACCGGACGATTCCTGGTCGCGCTGCCGTCGGGGATGAAACGATTGCGCGGCGTGGTTCGTGTTGACGATGGAAGCCCTTGAGCGGCTCGCGTGGAGGAAGGCGGAATGCCTGTGGTCGCCGATCCGACCGTCCGGTCGGTCATCTTGGAACGCTCTGCCGAGACATCGCGCATCGCCCACCTGCTGCGCCGCGCGGCGTTTGGAGCAAGCCCGACAGAACTTGCCCGGTCGGTCGCCCTCGGGTTTGAGCGGACGGTCGATGCGCTCCTCGACTTCGATGCCGTTCCCGATATGCCCGACCCGGCGGCCGTGATCCCGAACTTCGATCCCGAACGGATCGCCAGCATGCAGCAGCGATGGGTCTATCGTCTCGTCGGCTCCCCCAAGCCGCTGCAGGAGAAGATGACCCTCTTCTGGCACAGCCACTTTGCGACCGCCAACTCGAAGGTGAACAACGCTGGCTGGATGTGGAACCAGAACGAGCTGTTCCGTCGGCATGCCCTCGGCAACTTCCGGACGCTCGTCCACGAGGTGGCCAAGGACCCGGCAATGATGCGCTGGCTTGACACAGTCACCTCGAAGAAGGGCCGCCCAAACGAGAACTTCGCCCGCGAGCTGTTCGAACTGTTCACGATGGGCATCGGCAACTACACCGAGGAAGACATCAAAGAGGCGGCGCGCGCCTTCACCGGCTGGGAGGTCCGGAACGACGCCTTCTTTTTCAACCGCGCCCAGCATGATAGCGGGCAGAAGACGATCTTCGGCCGGACAGGCGCGTTTACGGGCGAGCAGGTGATCGATCTCGCGGTGTCTCATCCCGCGACGGCGCGCTTCATTGCCACCAAGCTGTATGTCTACTTCGTTGACGATCATCCAAGCAAGCAGACCATCGACCGCCTCGCCACCATCTTTACTCAGAACGGCTACGAACTGAAGCCGCTAGTGCGGGCGATCCTGCTCTCGCCTGAGTTTTCGAGCCCTGCTGCCTATCACGCCAAGATCAAGAGCCCGGTCGACTTTGTCATCGGCTCAGTGAAGGCCCTCGGCATTCCGGCTTTTCCTCAGCTTGCCGCTACGCTCACGTCGCTTGGACAGGCGTTGTTCAATCCGCCGACCGTGAAGGGCTGGCCGGAGGGCGTCGAATGGATCAGCGCCTCTTCGCTGCTCGCGCGCCAGAACTTCGCGAATCAGTTGACGAGTGGCCGCAACGCTGCACGTAGGCCATGGATCACGCCGGCAGAGGATCTCGCCGCGCTCGGCTTGCGCAAAGACGAGGAGGTGGTCGATTTCTATCTCAATCTCCTCGTCGATGGGGATGTTACGCCCGCAATGCGCAACGCTCTCCTCGCCTATCTCGCCAGCGGGTCGCGCGCGCCGGGCCGCCGGGGGTGGGACGGCAAGGTGCGCGGGCTGATCCATCTCATCATGTCCTCACCGGTCTACCAGTTCAACTGACGGCGCAGAGAAGGAGCAGCACAATGGCGTATACCCGCCGCGATTTCTTGAAGATGGGCGCGCTCTTCGTCTCGATCGGGGCGACGGCGCCGGCGTTCATCACGCGCACCGTTGAGGCCGCCAGCAGCTCCGTGCCGCGCATCCTCGTCGTCGTGCAGCTTTCTGGCGGCAATGACGGCCTGAACACGGTCGTTCCGTATACCGACCCGAAGTATCGGGAGCTGCGGCCCACAATCGCCCTGCCCCAAGACGAAGTCCTGCCGCTTGACGATCGGCTGGCGTTCCACGGCGCGATGACGCGGCTCTACGAACGCTACGCTCGCGGCGAGGTCGCCGTTATCGAAGGGGTCGGCTATCCGAACCCAAACCGCTCTCATTTCCGCTCGATGGAGATCTGGCACACGGCGATCCCGGAGAAGATTGAGCGGTCCGGCTGGATCGGCCGCTACCTCGACGCAAATTGCTGCGGGACGGCGCCGGTGACCGGGGTCGAGGTGTCGAACGCCGCGATCAATATCGGCAGCACGCTGCCGCTGTCGTTCTGGACAACCCATGTCCTGGTGCCGGCGATCGGCACGGTCAGCGCCTTCCAGTTCCAGACCGACGGCGAATATCCCGACGACCGGCAGAATCAGTTGAGCGCGATCCGCGAGATCTATGCGCGCGCGTCCAGCCCGCGCGAGTATGACGAGTTCGTCCGAACCGTCGGGCGAGGAGCGCTCGAAACCAGCGAACGGATCCAGCAGCTCGCCCGGACCTACACGCCGCAGGCCGCGTATCCGAACGATCAGTTTGCGCAGAACCTGAAGCTGATCGCGCAGCTGATGCAGGCTGACCTCGGCACGCGCATTTACTACGTCGCGCTGGGAGGGTTCGACACCCATTCGCGCCAAGCGCGCACGCATGCGGCGCTGCTGAAGACGTTCAGCGACGGCATCGACGCATTCCTGACCGACTTGGAAGCGCAAGGGAAGGCAGATGAGGTGCTGATCCTCTCCTTCTCAGAGTTCGGCCGGCGAGTGCGGCAGAACGGCAGCGACGGCACCGACCACGGCACCGCCGCCCCAATGTTCGCGATCGGCCACAAAGTGCGCGGCGGCATTCATGGCGCTGCGCCGGACCTCGCCAACCTCGTCGATGGCGACTTGAAGTACGAAATTGACTTCCGCTCGGTCTACTCGACGGTGCTCGAAAGCTGGCTTCAGGCGAAGCCGGAGCAGGTGCTCGGCCGCCGCTACGACCCGGTACCGTTTCTTGCGCGCTAGGAACGGTCAGTATTTCGAGACGTTGATCTCTTCCATTCGCCCGGTGACGGTGTAGACAACGCGTTCGCAGATATTGGTCACGCGGTCGGCGATCCGCTCCAAGTTGTGCGCTGCCCAGAGCAGATAGGTCGCGACCGTGATGACGCGCGGGTTCTCGATCATGATCGTCAGCAGCTCGCGGTAGACCTGATCGTACAGGCCGTCGATGAGGTCATCTTCTTGGGCGATGGCCTTTGCCGTCTCGGCGTCGCGGTTGACAAAGGCGTCGAGAGAACGCCGGAGCATGCTCCGCGCCAAGTCGCTCATGCGGGGGATGTCGATGAGCGGCTTCGGAAGGGGCTTGTCTCCGATCATGAGGCTGATCTTGGCAATCCCCTCGGCATGGTCCGCCATCCGCTCGAGGTCGGTGATGATGCTGGCAATGGCATAGATCAAGCGTAGGTCAGAGGCGGTCGGCTGCTGGGTGGCAATCAGCAGGATCGAATGCTGCTCAATCTCCCAGCGCTTGCGGTCGATCAGCGAGTCTTCGTCAATGACCTGGGCGCTCGCCTCAAGGTCGCGTCGCTTCAGCGCATCGACCGCCGCCGCGATTGCGGTATCGACCATGCTGCCCAGAACGAGCATCTCATCCTGCAGCTCACGGAGCTGCTGCTCGAAATGCGTTCGGATTCCTGCCATGCCTCCTCCTTCTGGCTGCCTCCCTGTCAAGCGCCGGGCAGAACTGCGCCCGCAGCCGACCGCGCTGACAGCGGGAGCCGCTAGCCGAACCGCCCCGTAATGTAGTCTTCCGTGCGCTTCGACTTCGGATTGGTGAATACCTCAGACGTCGGCCCGTACTCGACGAGCATGCCAGTCGTCACATCGTCGCTCAGCATAAACGCGACGTTATCAGAGACCCGTGCCGCCTGCTGCATGTTGTGCGTGACGATGAGGATGGTGTACTGCTTGGCGAGGTCGCGCATCAGTTCCTCGATCCGGAGCGTGGAGATAGGGTCGAGGGCTGAGCACGGTTCATCCATCAGGATGACCTCTGGCGCCACCGCGATCGCGCGGGCGATACACAGCCGCTGCTGTTGGCCGCCGGAGAGCGCCAGGCCGTTCTTGTTCAAATCGTCTTTGACTTCGTCCCAGAGCGCCGCGCGGCGCAGGCATTCCTCGACCAGCTGGTCATAATCGCCCTTGTAGCCGTTGATCTTGGCGCCGAAGAGAATGTTTTCGCGGATGGAGCGGGGGAAGGGATTGGGCTTTTGAAAGACCATCCCAATCCGGCGGCGCACCTCGACCGGGTCGACCCCCTTGGCGTAAATATCCTGGCCGTCGATCAGCACCTTCCCCTCTGTGCGCACGCCTTTGATCAGGTCGTTCATCCGGTTGATCGCGCGGAGAAGCGTGCTCTTCCCGCAGCCGGATGGACCGATCAACGCGGTGATCTGGTTCCGCGGGAAGTCGATAGTGACATTAGTGAGTGCTTGCTTCTTGCCGTACCAGAGGCTGAAGTTCTGCACCGAGATTACGGTGTCAGCCTGGGGCATCGAGTGATAGTAGGTGGAGGGAACCTCTGTTCGCAGGTTCCCGCTCGTCAGTCGGGTGGCCGCATCTTGAACGGTCATCGCCATCACCTCGGCTAGAACTGGGTGCGGAAGCGCCAGCGCAGGAAGATCGCCAGCGAGTTGAGCACCAGCAGCACCGTGAGCAGCACGATGATGCCGGCGGCGGCGACGTCATGGAACGCTTCCTGCGGTCGTGAGGTCCAGTTGAAGATCTGGATCGGGAGGACGGTGAAGAGGTCAAGCGGGCTGTTCGGGGTGAACGGGACGAACGTCAGGGCGCCAATCGCGATCAGCGGGGCTGACTCGCCGATCGCGCGGGCGGCGGCGAGGATATTACCGGTCATGATCCCCGACAGGGCGTAGGGCAGCACATGATGGCGGATCGTCTGCCACTTCGTCGCGCCGAGCGCGAGCGAGGCGTCGCGAATGCTGGGCGGGACCGCGCGCAGCGCTTCACGCGAGGCGACGATGATGATAGGGAGGATAACCAGCGCCATCGTCAAAGCACCGGCCAGAACGCTGCGGTTCAGCCCCATCGCCCGGACGAACAGCTGCAGGCCGAGAAGACCGTAAATGATGGAGGGAACGCTCGCGAGGTTGGAGATATTGATCTCGACAAGGCGGGCGAACCAGCTGTCGCCCGCATACTCCTCCAGATAGATCGCGGCCGCGACGCCGAGCGGGAGTGCAGCGATAATGGTGAAGCCCATCATATAGACGGTGCCGGCAAGCGCCGCCAAGATCCCTGCTCGCTGGGGGAAGCGCGAGTCGAAGCTCGTGAGGAAGTCCCACGTCAGATAGGGGAGCCCTCGCGAGAAGACGTCGAAGAGCAGGAGCAGGAGCATAAAGAGGCCGAACGAGATGCTGAGGAAGCCGAGGCCGATGAAGAACCAGCCGATCGCCTTTCGCCGCGGCAGATCGACCGAGAACTCTTTGACCGTTTCCGCCGGGAGCTGTCCTACTACCATTAGTCGTACTCCTCACGGAAGCGTCGGACGAACCAGAAGCTCGCCATGTTCATGAAGAAGGTCAGGACGAACAGGGTGGCGCCGACCGCGAACAGGGTGAAGTACTCGAGCGATCCGTAGGGGGTGTCGCCGAGGCTCACTTGAACAATATATGCAGTCATGGTGGCGACAGGCACGAAGGGGTTGAAGGTAAAGGTCGGGTTCTGCCCTGCTGCGATCGCCACGATCATCGTCTCACCCACCGCGCGCGAGAGCGCGAGGATGCACGACGCGACAATCCCCGAGAGGGCGGCCGGCACGACCACCCGCCACGCGACTTCGAAGCGGGTCGCGCCGAGGCCGTAAGCGCCTTCACGCAAGGCGTTGGGCACCGCCGAGAGCGCATCCTCGCTAAGTGACGATACCAGCGGGATGATCATGATGCCCATCACGAAGCCGGCGCTGAGGGCGTTGAACGTGCTGACCTCAATCCCGAAGGCGTTGAGAAACCAGTCCTGAATGAGAGGCGTGATGAAGGTCAAGGCGAAGTAGCCGTAGACGACCGTCGGGATGCCGGCCAGCACCTCAAGGGTCGGCTTGAGCACGTCGCGCACCTGGGGCGGAGCGAACTCGCTGAGGAAGATCGCGATGATGAGCCCTAAGGGGAGGGAGAGAGCGAGGGCGATCAGCGACGTGAGCACGGTAGCGGAGACCAGCGCCCAGATGCCGAACCGTTTGTCCGCAAAGAGCGGGGTCCAGACGGTGTCAAGGAAGAAGGCGGTGAGAGGAACGCGTCGAAAGAATTCGATGGCGTCGAAGGCGAGCGCGAAGACGATGCCGAACGTCACAAGAATGGCAACACCGGCGGCTGAGGCCAAGATCGTGCGCACGCTGCCTTCGGTAAGGCGGCGCTGCGCCGTGCCGGCGAGGCTTGCCCGCGGCGGGTACCATTCGCGTCCAAGGACCCCAGTACTCTGCATTGCTCACCCCACTTGGCTTGACGGAGAAAGGCGGAGGAAGTATGCGACTTCCTCCGCCTTTGGCGGAAGTCCCTTTCCCTCGCGATCTCAGCGGAGATAGCGGTCGAGCGTTGCGCCCACTTCTTGCCCGTTCGGGAAGAGCGTGCCCGTCACCTGGTTCTGGAAGCGGCGCTGGATCGCAGCGTAAACGTTGTCCTCAAGCGGGACGTAGCCGATCTCCTTCGTCGGAATGAGCGGCGTGAACGACTTGCTGAGGTAGAAGTTGACGAAGCCCTGGACCTCGGGGCGCGCGGCGTCCTGCTTGCGCACGTAGATGAAGATCGGGCGCGAGAGCGGCTGATACGTCCCGTTCTTGATCGTCTGCTCCGACGGCTCAACGCAGTTGCCGTCCCCCTTCGCATCGATCGCCACCAGCTTCAACTTCCCGGGGTTCTCGACGTAGTAGGCATATCCGAAGAAGCCGAGCGCATCCGGGTCGTTCGCCACGCCTTGGACGAGCACGTTGTCATCTTCGCTGGCTTGATAGTCGCCTCGCGATGCCTTCGCGCGACCGACGATCGCTTCGGTGAAGTAGTCGAACGTGCCCGAGTCCGCGCCGGCACCGAACAGCTTCAGCGGCCGATCCGGGAAGGTGGGGCGAATCTGGTTCCAGCGGGTGATCCGGCCCTGCGCTTCCGGCTCCCACATGCGCTTCAGCTCGGCCACTGTCAGACACTTGACGAAGTCGTTGCGCGGGCTGACCACGACCGAGAGCCCGTCGAACGCCACCGGCAACTCGATAAACTCGATCCCTGCCTTTTCGCAGGCTTCGCGCTCCGACACCGAGATCGGCCGCGAAGCGTTCGAGATCGCGGTCTCGCCGGCGCAGAACCGCTTAAACCCGCCGCCTGTGCCGGAGATGCCGACGGTGATGCGGACGTTCGGAGCGTACTTCCGGAACTCTTCTGCCGCCGCCGCCGTAATCGGGAACACCGTGCTCGAGCCGTCGATAACGATGTCGCCGCGCAGACGGGAGAGCTCTGCTGCGTTCGCCGGCGGCTGAACGGTGACCCGCTGGCCGCCCGGTTGCTGCTGTTGCCCGCCACCCGTCTGGCCTTGAACGGAAGGGGCGCCGCCGCCAGTCTGCGCTTGGGGCTGACAGGCACTCAACACGAGCGTGGCGGCCAGCAAGCCAACCACGCCGCGGCCGCGCCATCCTGATAACGATGAGACCACTGCTTTCCTCCTGTTTCTGCGTCCATTTGACCTGCTGGAACCGTAGCCGACGCAAGTAAACACGACTGAATTTCTTCGTTAACGGAAGGTAAACACGGCGTTCTGTACGAAGTTCTTACACTCCACAACGGCACATTGCGCCTTGGGCGGCCAAGAAATAGAAAACACCTCGAATACGGAGTATCAGCATGGATCTTCAGCTGGCTGGAAAAATCGCCCTCGTCACCGGGGCCAGCCGCGGCATCGGCAAGGCGATTGCGCTCGGCCTCGCTGCAGAAGGCGCGCACGTCGCGCTCGTCGCCCGGGGCGGCGACGCGCTGCGGCAGGCGGCGGCAGAGGGCGCGCGCTGGGGTGTTCGGACTCTGCCCATCGAAGGAGACGTCACGGTCCCGGCGGACCTCGAGCGGATCGTCTCGCGAACGGCGAGCGAGCTTGGCGGGATCGACGTGGTTGTCGCCTGCGCCGGCGGCGCGCGCCACCTCCCCGCGATCGAAGCGACCGACGCCGACTGGCAGGATGGCATTGCGCGCAATCTCCTTCATGTCGCACGCCTCGCCCGCCTTGTCTATCCGTATCTTCGTCGAGGACCAGGACGGATGATCGTCATCGCTTCTATCTGGGGACGCGAGGCGGGCGGGTCAGTCATTTACAACGCGGTCAAAGCCGCCGAGATCAGCCTCGCCGCGATGCTCGCGCGGGAATGGGCGAAAGACGGGATCGGCGTCGTCGCCCTCTGTCCGGGCTCGATCATCTTTCCCGGCGGCAGCTGGGAGCGGCGCCAGCGCGACGATCCGGAAGGCATTGCAGCTTTCCTCCGCCAAGAAATCCCGATGGGGCGCTTCGGTACGCCTGAAGAGGTGGCCGACGTCGCAGTCTTCTTGGCGTCGCCCCGCGCGCGTTGGGTAACCGCGACAACCGTGGTCGTCGACGGCGGCCAGAGCCGCTCCCTCCACTGATCGCGGGCAGCGCCCTGCCACTCGTGTTTCGGGAAGCCGGGCGCGACGAGGAGCGCGCTTCGCGGCAGTGCCGCGCCCCGAGAGGAGGGGCTGCCGGTTTACGAGCGGCGAGGACGAGCGCTGCTCGCCCCTCTTCGCAGCGGCGCGATGCTCTGAGCGGCAGGTTCGAGCGCGGATGTGCTCACCCCTTGGGGGACGCTCTGCCTCGTTCGAGCGTTGGTACGCGCTGCTGCAACGTTCACGCCACTTCGATGGCCGTTTCCAAGCGGAGCTCGTCCATTTCCTCACCCAGCGAGACCGCCGTCTCCGCCGGCAGCAGCGAGCGCCGTCTCGTCGCTCATGCCGGCAGAAGTGGGCGACGCTTCGGAGCGCGGCGCGATTGGCCGGTGAAGCAGAGCGGGAGCGCACGTTCCCGCTCGCTCATAGTTCCAGTGCCTGCTGCGGCGAGCGCGTGACTGCGCCGGTGGGAGCGCTGCCGTCGCGAGCCGACGCCGCGCCCTGCATCACCCCGCCTGCTCAGCAACTGCGCGCGCGACTTCAGCGGCGAGGGCGGCATTGCGCTCGAGGAGGGCGACATTCACGGCGGTTAGCCGTCCGCCCGACCGGCGGCCGATGGCGTCAAGCAGCGCGGGGGTGCGGGCACTGCCGCGTATCCCGGCGAGCTCGTCTTCGGCAGCCGCGATGATCGCGCGCACCTCCTCCAGCGGGCAGGAGATAGGCGGGGGCACCGCGAGCAGCACCGCGCTCGACAGCCCAAGGGCGCGCGCGGCACGGAACAGCCGTGCCGCTTCGGCGGGCGAGTTCACCCGCCGCTGCACTGGCAGCCCCGAGGAGCGAGTGTAAAACGCCGGCAGTTCGTCTACGCCGAGCCCCGCGACAAGAACCCCACTCGTCTCCAGCCGTTCGACCGTCGCTTCAAGGTCGAGGATCGATTTCGCGCCGGAGCAGACAACGATCGCACTCGTCGTTGCAAGAGCGGCGAGGTCTTCCGACACGTCAATGCCGCCGGGGTGGACGCCGCCGATGCCGCCAGTGGCGAAGACGGTAATGCCTGTCAGTGTGCAAACGTGCAGCGCCGCGCTCACCGTTGTGCCGCCCGTTTCACCGAAGGCCGCCGCCGCCGGCAGATCGCGCCGCGCGATTTTGAGGACACCGCGGCCGCCGGCAAGCCGCTCGAGGTCTGCGGCGTCGAGGCCGACCCGGATCACCCCCTCGATCACGCCGATGAACGCCGGAACAGCGCCGCCAGCGCGGACGGCGGCCTCCATCCGTGCCGCCGCCTCAAGGTTGACCGGCCGCGGCAGGCCGTGGGCGATGACGCTCGTTTCTAGGGCGACGACCGGCTGGCGCGCCTCGAGCGCAGCGCGCACGTCCGGCAGCACGGCGAGCGGGGCGGCGGTCATGCCAGCGCCACGATCTCGGCAACGAGGGCGTCGAGGTCCTCTTCAGTGTTGAAGTAGTGGCAGCTGGCACGGATCGCTGCCGGGTAGTCGACCGCGCGAACGACAATCCGGCGCCGCTCCCAGAGCATGTCGACGACCTCGCGCGGTCGGCGGTCGCCCACGCGGAAAGAGACGAGCCCCGAGGCAGTCTCTTGGCGCGTCGGACTGACAAGGGCGACGCCGGGGATCGCCGCAAGCTTCGCGGCGAGAAGCTGGCCCAAGCGCCGAGTTCGCGCTTCGATGGCTGCGGGGCCGATCTCCCGGTAGAGCGCCATCGCCTCGAGGAATCCCTGGAAAAGCGCCCCGTTGACGGTGGTGAGCTGAAACTTCTCCGGCGTGTCCCGCTTCGGCGTGTAGGCGCCCTCGTAGTCGAAATGTTCGGCCGCATGGATTGAGACGGCGGTCGGCTGGAGCGCCGGCAGCCGCTCGCGACGGACGAAGAGCGCCCCCGCGCCCTCCGGACCGAGCAGCCATTTATGGCCCGTGAAAGCGTAGTAGTCTGCTCCGCTGGCAGCGAGCTGGAGGACGATCTGTCCCGCGGTTTGGGCGCCATCGGCGAGCACCTGCGCCCCTCGCGCATGCGCCATCGCGCAGATCGCCTCGAGCGGCAGCCGCAGCCCTGTGCTGTAGGAGATGTGGCTGACAACAAGGAGGCGCGTCGTCGCCGTCATCGCTGCTTCGAACTTGGCGACGATAGTCTCAGGACTGTCGTTGACATCGAGCCGGGCAAACCGAACGTCAACGCCCTTCCGCTCGCGCAGGTGATACAGGGGGACGAGGACCGAGTGGTGCTCAAAGTTGTAGGTGACGACATTGTCGCCGGGCGACCACGGCAGCCCGTTCAGAACGAGGTTAATCCCTTCGGTGGTGTTGGCGGTCGTGACGATCTCGTCGGGCTGAGCGCCGAAGGTCGCTGCAACCCCATCCCGGACCTCATCATGCAGCCGCCAGAAGCGCTCAAGCACCTGGGGCGCCGTCGGCCCCTCGTCGTTCTCCCAGCGGAGCCGCTCGATCACACGGTCGATCACCCGCTGCGGCGACGGCCCGGACCACCCCGAGTTGAGGTAGAGCGTTTTGCGCAGCGTCGGGATCTGCTCCCGAAGCGCGAGCACGTCATCGATGACCATGAAGCCTCCTGCTGCCTTGGGCGATTGTAGGCAATCAGTCGTCAAGCGGGTCGGCCCAGACGTTGTGGAACATCACCCACTGGTCGGGAGCAGCGCGGAGCTGCCGCTCGAGGAAGCCGGCAATCCGCTCGGTCGTGGCGCGCGTCCGTTCGTGCAGGGTTCCCCCCTCGGCGGCCGGGAGCGGCGGCTCGATCGTCAGGCGAAAGCGGGTGAGACCGACGCGAATGCAGGTGAGCGGCACGAGCGGCGCGCCATAGCGCAGCGCCACGATCGCGGGTCCGGCAGGGAGCCGCATCCGATGCCCGAAGAGCGGCACCTCGATGCCCGTTCCGCTGATATCCCAATCGATGGCGATGCCGAGGGCGGCATTCTGCCTGAGCGCGGTGCCGGCGCGCTTCACGGCATCTGGCCCAAGGGGGATCAGCTGCCCCCCGAACCGCTCGCGCAGGGCTGCGACCAGCGCGAAGAGCTCGGGCGGCTGGAGCGGCTCGACAAGGGCGGCGCCCGGCAGGCCGAGAGCGGTGAGGGCCAGCCCGGCCATGTCGACCGAGCCGACATGCCCCGAGATCACGACTGCGCCGCGCGCTCCTGCCAGCGCGCGCTGCAGGTGCTCGAGACCGCGCATCTCTACCCTAGCGAGGAGCTCGGCCCGGCTGAGCCGCCGCGAGCGGAAGAGGTCGAGGTAGTTGAGCGTCTGGACGCGCACAGCCCGCCGCGCGAGCTGCCGCACCGATGGGTCGGCCGGAGACCGGCCGACGACGCGGGCGATGTTGCGGCGGTGAGCCCGGTTCTGCGGCGTGTTGCGCGCGGCGAGCAGGTCGGCAAAGGGCAGTGCCAGCGCCACAAGGACGGAGCGCGGCAGCCGCGGGGCGAGGGCGGTGCCGAGCCGGAAGGCGAGCAGGGCGGCGGTCACCGCGCTCAGGCGGGTCGGCCGGTGAGGGCTTCTGGCGCAGAGTAGTCTGCCTCGGCGGTGGTGGCGACAGGAGCGATCGCTGGCGGCTCAAGGCCATACAACTCGGCGCCGTTGCGCCACCAAATGCGCTCGCGTTCGTCCTCACGTAGCCCGATGCGCTCGAAGAGGGCGACGAACCGATCGACATGCGCTTGGATCTCATCCGCCGCGCAGTCAGACCCCCAAAGCAGTTTTTCAACGCCGATCTCGTAGCCGATCAGCCGGCGCTCTTCGGCGTGACGCTCAATGGTCTCGCCGCCGGACAAGTCGAAAAAGACATTCGGCCGCCATCGCGCCACCGATGCTGCGGCATCGTAGTTGCCCGTGCCGCCGAGGTGAGCGCCGATCAGCTTCAGCTTGGGGAAGTTATTGGCGAGCGTATCGAGATGGAACGGGTGCATCCGGATTGCGCTGGTGTCGCGCGCGCCGATCCGCTGCTGCCAGCGCGCGAGCCGTTCGGCGGCAGCCCGATCGCGGCGCGGGTGGGTCCGCTGGAAATCGACGGGCCCCCCGATGACGCCGAGATGAAAGAGGATCGGCATCTCCAGCTCTTCGGCCGCCTCGTAAAGCCGAAAGTAGTCGTAGCTGTCATACGGCTTTTTGACGCCGATCATTTTCAGCCCGCGATAGCCAAGCGCATGCAGTTCGCGCACCATCCGGCCGGAGGTCTCCTCCGGGTCGACGACCGCCACGGGGATTGCGAACCCGGCGTGCCGCTCCAAGCAGCGGAGCGCGCGCTCATAGGACGGCCCGAAGCGGCCTCCAGAGAGGACGCAGACAGCGGCGATCCCTGCCGCCCGCGCTTTCTCGAGCGTTTCATCGAGCAGCGGCTGCGGGTCGGCGTCGGGGTGCTCCCAGTCGCGAGGAAAATGCAAGTGCACATCGAAGATCTTCACGGACCGCTCCTCCGGAGATGCCGTTGGAACCAAAACTGTAGCCGATTGCTCCCAATTCCAGCGCACCTCCTGCGCGGATGACCGGTATACTCAAGGATTGCCGCTGCCGGCAGTGAAGCGCGCAGACTTGCCGGAAGGAGCGTCCATGCAGGACGCGTGGCTCGACCCGTATAGGGAGCTGTACCCCTCCTTGCCGACGCGCTGGGTCGCCTATTCAACTGAACAGTTCCTCTTTCGGTATCCCGCCTCCGCGCCGCTCGACCTGAAAGTCCGAGAGAGTGCTAAGGAGATCGAGCACCTGGTCGGCGTGCTCACGGAGACGCTGCAGTTGCGGCGCCTGCCGGCCGAGCCGCTGGAAGTGGTGCTGACCGCCTCCGAGGAAGACGAACCGCCCGCGGAAAGCGCGACCGGCGCTCGCTGCCTTCAGGTTGTCTGCCGCGCCGACACCCCGGTGGTCGATATTGCGCGGGCGGTTGTGCAGCGGCTGCTGGTCGAGGCGTGGGGCGCCAACGCTGCCAGAGCCGACCTCGTCGTCGACGGTCTGCTCGGCATCGCCAGCGAACTGGCTCGCACTGGAAGCCTCGCCAAGCTGAACGCCTCCCTCCACGCTGAGCGCGAGCGAGGAGTGAGGGTCGGCCTTGCCGAGCTGTTCGCCGGCGTGGCGGTGCTGCCGCGTCCGCACTATGCGCGCCTCGCAACTTCGTTTCTCGGCTATCTTGTCACGGCCTACGGCCCCGCGCGCGTGGCCGACCTCGCCCGGGCGTTCGACCGCGCAAGCCCCGGGCGCAGCTTCGAAATCGCCTTCGGCAAGCCTCCGGCAGCGCTCGAGCAGGAATGGCTCGCTTCGTTGCGCGCGAGCCGCTTGCGTGTCCTCGGCAGCGACGGGATGCTCGCGCGGCTGCTGCCGCTTGTCCGCGCTCATGCCGGGCTCGTCGCCGTCCTCCTCCTCGCGGTGCTGCTCGGCGTGGTCTACAGCCTGAGCGAGCCGTTTCTTATCAAGGCCCTCGTCGAGGAGGTGGCGCTCGCCCGCTCAGCCGACCCTGCGCCGAGAAGCGGCGGGGGCGTGGCAGTGGTTCTCCTGCTCCTGACCGTCGCCGCGGCTATTCAGGGAGTTGGCCGGCTCCTCACGGCGCGCACTGGCGCCCTCTTGGGCGCTGCGGTCGCCGGCGACCTTCGGCTGCGGCTGTTCGAGCGGATCCAGGCGATGGCGCTCGACCCCTTCGACCGCTCGCGCGCGGCAGAAGCGCTCACGCGCCTGAGCACCGAGGTCGACTTTGTTGAGACGGTGCTCCGTCGGTCGGTGCCCGTCCTGATCTCGGCGCTGCTGACCCTCGTCCTCGCCCTCCTCCTGATCGCGGTCTTCATCAACTGGCGAGTAAGCCTCATCGCCGCGCTCGTTGTCGCCGGGCTGGCGCTGCTGGCGCGCCGGTTCGGCCGCCTGGTCACCGCCGCCAATGCGCGGCGTGCGGAGGCCAAGACGGCGCTGACCGCTGTTCTCGACGAGAGCATCCTCACGGCTGTCGTGGCGACGGTATTCGGTCTCAACGCGCAACGGCGTCAGACGATGCGGCGCGCTCTCGAGACGGTCGCCGCTTCCGCTAGGCAGGTCGCGCTCGTAACCGGGGCGCAACGCGCGGTCGGCATGCTTGCTCTCGTCGTGCTGTACCTCGCCGCCCTAGGAGGAGGAGCGCTGGCGCTGAGCGGGGCGCTCACGGAAGGGCTGGCGATCATCGCCCTCGTTTTGCTGTTCCGGCCGATGGCGCAGGCGCTAGGACAGCTCGCCACGGTGTCTGACCCGCTTCAGCGGGTGACTGGCGCTCTGGCGCAGATTGGCGACGTGCTCAACCAGCCGGTGGAGAGAGGGGAAGAGGAAGGGGCGCACCCGCTGCCGCTGCTCGAGCGGGAGATCCGCTTTGACAACGTCTCCTTCTCCTATCTTGCGGGGCAGCCCGTGCTCGACCGGATCGATCTCGTCATCCCCGCCGGCACCACCTTTGCGATCGTTGGTCTCAGCGGGGCGGGCAAGTCGACTATCGTCCGTCTCCTGAGCCGCCTCGTCGACCCGACGATCGGCAGCGTGCGGTTCGATGACTACGACCTCCGCATGGTCAGCCGCGCCTCGCTCTATGCGCAGATGGGGATTGTCTTCCAGCAGCCGGTGCTCTTCGACCGGTCGATTAGGGAGAACATCCAAGTGGGCAAGCCGGACGCCAGCGACGCAGAGATCGAAGCGGCACTGCGCGCGGTCGACCTATTCGACCTCGTCTCTTCGCTGCCTCAGGGGATCGAGACGCGCATCGGCGCCGGCGGGGTCCATCTCTCGCTCGGGCAGCGCCAGCGGCTGGCGTTGGCGCGAGCCCTTGTCCGCCAGCCGCGGCTGCTCGTGCTCGACGAGGCGACGGCAGCGCTCGACCCCGAGGCTGAGGCGGCGCTGTTCGAGTTGCTTCGCAAGACGGCGGACGGCCGAACGGTTGTCTTCCTGACCCAGCGGGTTGCCACTGCCCGTCATGCCGACCAGATCGCGGTGCTCAGTCGCGGGCGGATTGTCCAGCAGGGGACCCACGACGAACTGGTCGCGGAAGAGGGGCTGTATCGCCGGCTGTGGCAGGCGCAAAGCGAAACCCTCGCCGAAGGGCGGGTCGCCGACCCGGCGCTCATCGCTGCTCGGCTCAAGGCGATCCCCCTCTTCCGCGACTTCGACGAAGCCGGACTGGCGGCGCTCGCCGCGCGGCTGGCGACCGAGGAATTGAACGCGAACGAGATCGTCTTCGCGCAGGGAGATCCTGCCGACAAGCTGTATCTCATCCTCTCTGGCCAAGTCGAGGTGACGACGGTTGGGCCGGCCGGCGAGGAGCGGCTGTTCGCCGTGCTGAACGAAGGAGACCACTTCGGCGAAATGGCGCTCCGCCGCGAATCGCCGCGCACCACCACGGCCCGAACGCGCACGCCGACCGTCCTGCTTTCGCTCGACCGGCGCCAAATTTTGAAGAGCATCGCCGACGTTCTCGCGATCCCTGATGCGCACCGTTCGCTGATCCGGTGGCTGCTCCGGCGCGAGTCCGCGAGCCTCGCCGAAATCGTGCAGCAGCTGAATGTCGGCATCGACGAGGCGCTCCGGACGGTCGAAAGCCTCATCCAGCGCGGTTTTCTCACCGAGGTCGAGGTCGACGGGCAGGTGCGCTACCGCGCCCGACTGGCTCCCCGTCGCGGCCGCCATCTGCCGGCCGGCATCTGGCGCGCCCTCGACCGTGAAGAGAACTAAGGGGGACGTGCAGCGCGCCGCAGTTCTTGTTTTCCCGCTCTTGGGGTGGCAAGGTCCGGCCGCAGTTCAACGCTCGAGGAACGGAGAACGCATGGCAAGGCAGGCGCTCTCCCGCGCCGAGCGGCCGCTCGTGCTTCCCGGTGTGCTCGGCGGGGTAGTGATTATCCTGCTCGGCACTCGGCTGGGCAGAATAGGGGGCGGCGGCGCTCAGCCGGCGCCCGCCGCAGCTTAGCTTTCGCTGAGGTAGGAAAGCGCAGCGCAGGCGTACACCTGAGCAGCGCGCGGGATCTGGTCGACGGCGATCCACTCATCGACCGTATGCGCCTGCTGGATGTGGCCGGGCCCGAAGATCACCGACGGGATCCCCGCGTTGAGCGCCACCAAGGCGGAGCATCCCCCGGGAAAGCCGGCGCGCGCCGCCTGACCGAGCACCCGGGCGGCCGCTCCTTCGACAGCCTGCAGCAGCGGGTCATCCAGCGCAATTTGAGCGGCTCGCCAGGGCGCAACGCGCGGCGCCCACTCGACGATCAGGTCGGGGTCGGCAGCTCGAAGCCGGTCGAGCATTGCCTCGAGCGCGGGGCGCAGCCGTTCTGGCGGAAGACCGGGATTGAGCCGGATATCAACCCGGAGATCGCAGCGGTCCGGCACGGAGGCGCTCACCATGCCTCCGCCGGCGATCTGCTCGCAGTTCACGGGCGACCGGCCCCAGGCCGGCTCTTCCTCCGCGAACTCCGGAAGGGCGTAGAGCGCCTCGATGACGCGAGCCATCTTCTGAATGGCATTGATGCCGTGGTGGGCCATGCCGCTATGGGTGGCCACGCCGTAGGTAGTGATGGTGAGCGGCATTCCTCCCCGCGCCCCGATATGCACCTCGAGGTTGGTGGGCTCGGCGCAGATCATGGCGTCGCAGGCGCCCGGCCCGGCGAGCAGCTGGGGGAAGGTCCAGCCGCCGCCTTCTTCTCCGACCTCGAAGCCGACGAGCAGCGTGCCGCGCCGAAGCGCCCCCGTGTCGCGCACAGCGCGAGCGGCAACGAGGATGGCCGCGACACCGCTCTTCATGTCGCAGGCGCCGCGTCCCCACAGCCGGCCATCGCGGATCGCGGCGCCGGTCGGGTCGATCGTCATCCCGTCGAACGGCTTGGTGTCGAGGTGGCCGTTCAGGAGGAGCCGCGGTCCCGGCGCCGCGCCTTCGAGACGGCCGATGACGTTCACGCGCCCGGGCGCGATTTCCTGAAGGTCAGTCGCGATGCCGTGGGCGGTCAGCCAGGCGGCGACGGTCTCCGAAATGGCAGCGCCTTCGCGTCCGGTGACGCTCGGAATGCGGATCAGCTGCTGGGCGAGCGCAATCGTCTCCGCTGGATCGATCGCGGCGAGCGCCTGGTCGATCGCGCGCGCGAGTTCCGTCACGCCGGACCTCCGTGATGAACTGGCGCAGTGTATCATGGGCGAGCGGTGGGGGATGACCGAACGCCCGCCGCGGCCGAGCGAGCCGGCGCCCCCGGCTGACCTCCCGGTGCGAGAAGGGGTCGACTATGCGGCGCGCCACGGTCACGACACAGGGCGGCTCCTCGCCTTCAGCGCCGGCGTCTTTGCGACCGCGATCACCCTGCTTGCGCGCAATATCCGCCTCCCCAGCTTGGACCATAGGAGCGCCGAGGCGCAGCCCCAGGCGCTCTTGAGCCGCACGAGCCGGTGCTCGTCTCCCTCCAGAGCTTCTTCATCGTGGGCGCAGCTATGGGATGGCGCACCATCGCCTGTTTCAACTGACCCGGGCATCGGACTGCCGCTGCGCCGGCTGAACTGTTCTTTCGGATGGCCATCGCCTGTCTGCCGGTGCCGAGCGCGGTGGTAACCGAACAGGATAGTGCCGTGCCCGCTGTTCTCCTCTCCTCGGCGTATCGACGGTGACAGCGGTGCTCGACCGCGCGATCTGGCGCTCCGCGGTCAATCGCCGGCTGCTGCGCAGGGAGGGGGCTGCCGCAGCGCGCGCTCCATGACGCTCCGCGTGCTGTTCCTGTCGTCCTCTTCGCGCTCGGCGTTCCCATCGCCTTCTTCTCCATCCGCCTCGTCTGGGCGATTCTCCTCGCGATCGGTGTCCTCTCCGCGACGCGTGGTCCGATCTCCGGACGTTGTGTTCGCTAGGGCAGGCGCGGCCGTCGGCGCAGCCCGCGCCGACGGCATAGTTGCAGGCGCCACCACTTGCATAAGCATGTTGCATACGAAATAATTGTCCCCGACTGCGCGGAGGAGGGAGTATGCACCGTGTAATGCCTCGCCTGCCGGTTGTCCTCCTGTTGGTCGCTGTGGCCTGCGCGCCGGCTGCCCCTGCACCCTCGGGTCCCGGCGCCCCTGCCGAGCCGAAGCGCGCTGCGAACCAAGTGCTGCGGATCGGAACGAACGTCTTTCCGAACGGGGTGACCCCCTTCTCGACCGCGTTCGGCTTCTGGTCGATCGGCAATCAGTTCGACTCGCTGCTCAACTTTGACAGTAACTACGACCTCGTTCCTGGGGTCGCCGAGCGCTGGGAGCTTGCGCCGTCCGGCGACGCGTGGCGCTTTTATCTCCGCAAAGACCTCACCTTCTCGACCGGGGAGCGGCTGACGGCCGAGGACGTTGCCCACGTGATCGAGACCGGGCGTGCCGAGCGGATCCCGGTCTCCCAGCAGGATACCTACCTGCGGGGCGCCCGCATCATCGATGACTACACCGTAGATATTCTGATGGCCGAGCGGAACGTCGCGACGCTCTATGTCGCGCCGAGCTGGCAAATCTGGTCGAAAAAGCACTACGAGAGCGTCGGCAAAAGCGGCTTTCTCGCCAATCCGGTCGGCAGCGGTCCGTATGTCCTCGCAGAGTATGTGCCGAGCCAGACCTTGGTCTACCGGCTGCGCACCGACCGCCCGCATCCCTACCGCCGGGCGATCCTGACCGAGATCCGCATCACGAATGTCCCTGAGCCGAGCGCCCTCATCAATGGGATGCGCACCGACGAGATCGACATGGCGATCGGCAGTTTTAGCCCCGACCAGGCGCGCCAAGCAAAGGACTCGGGCATCAATGTCATCCAGCCGCCGCGCCAAGCGAGCTACTACGCCATTCTGTTCAATAAAGACCCGATCCGGGGCACACCCTACGAAGATAAGCGCGTCCGTCTCGCCCTGAACTACGCCGTTGATAAGGAGACTATCGTCAAGACGCTCTACGCCGGCTTCTCCCAGCCGCTCAGCCAGCTCTCCGTGCCCGGCGATCCGAGCTACAACCCGGACCTGAAGCCTGTGCCGTACGACCCGGCGATGGCGCGGCGGCTGCTCGCCGAGGCCGGCTATCCGAACGGCTTCCGCGCCGGCGCGATCGACTTTGTCCCGCGCCCGCTCAACACCTCGGTGCTGCAGGCGGTCCAAAGCATGCATCGCGATATCGGCGTCCATTGGGACCTGAACCCGGTCGAGTCGGGCATCTATGTCGATATCGCCTACGGGCTGAACGGGCGAGATGCGCTCCGCAAGGAGATGATCGAGGCGGGCGGGTCGAACAATAACGGGATCTGGACCTTCCCGTGGGCGTTCCTAAAGTGCGCTCAGCCGAAGCCGCTCTACTGCTCGCCCGAGCTCGACCGTCATATGCAGCTTGCGCTTGCCGAACTCGACAAGGAGAAGCGGAACGCCCATCTTCGCAACGCGATGAAGGCGTGGGTGGAGGAATGGTCGATGATCTACCTCGTCAGCACCCCGCAATTCAGCATGCTCGGGAGCAAAGTGCGCGGCTTCACGTGGACGACCCAAGCGTTCTATTCCCTCGACGGCACGTATAAGGTCGAGTAGGACACGGGGCCCGCGGGCGGATGCTCCGGCAGCACGGTGGCCCCAGGCTGCCGGAGCGCTGCGCCGGCTGCCGCCTCGCCGCGGCGCTTCTGGCAGGAGCGGCGGCTTCCCCAATTTCGGCACCAGCCGCCCCAGTTCGCCGAACGGCGCTCTCTCGCGGGGAAGCGCGCCCGAGCCGATCAGGTGCTAGTCAGATGTAGGAGAGCAGCCGGTCGGCGGGCATCGCTGCCCCGTGGTCGCCGCTGTTCCAGCTGCCGGAGGCGGCGCGTTGGCAGGCAGATATCGGGGAGGTTGCAGGAGGAGACGACCCCGGCTCGACGATGCTGCAGTCAGACAGCAGCGTCCCGCCGCGGAGCGGAAAGAGCATCGCCATGGTCGAGGCCGAATGGCGCGCTCCAACGCAGTGGAGCGTGACGCGACGCCGCCGAGCGTCGCCACCTCCTCACTATCGACCTAGCCGCGTCGCCGAGAAGATGGTCGGGGCGGTGCGCTGAGCGAGGCGCTAGGCGGCGAGGCGGTGCGCGACGATTTCGGCCGCGGGCGCCAGATTCGCGGCGCCGGCGATATGGTCCTTGCGCTCGTGGCGGTAAATAATCGCGCGGCTGGGGGCGTTGGTCACGGAAGCGATCGCCTCGCGGCAGGCGCGGGCGGCTCCCGCGAGCAGTCGGCCTGAGCGACGAGCTAAGCCCAGCGGACGAGCCGCATTTCGTAAGGGTCGTGGAGGTCGGGATGGTGCGGAACGACGCGGACGCCGTACCCAAGCATGCCGGTGGTCTCGAGCGGGATCTCGCCCGCGAAGAGATACCCTCCCTGTCCGTCGCGCTCGACCGGCTGCAGCCGCACCGTTCGCCCCTCTGTCACTTGTCGGCGGCCGTCGACCGGGCCGTAGAACGCCTCGACCGCGACCTCTTCCGGCTGAACGCGGCCAAGGAAGACGCGCGCACGCACCGGCAGCGTCGAGCCGACCATCGATTCGGTCAGGTCGTTCGCTTCAACACGGTCGATCCAAATGTCGCTCCAGCGTTCAGTGAGGGAGCGCTTCCAAGCAGCAAGCTCGCGCGCCCGGCGTTGGCCGTCTGCGTCGAGGCGAAGCGCGCGGTGGGCGCTGGGAAGATACGCTGCCTCGAGGTACTGCTCGATCATGCGGTCGGTGTTGAAGAAGGGGGAGAGCTCGGCGATCGCGTTTTTCATCAGCTGCACCCAGCGGCGCGGCACGCCGCGAACCCGGTCGTAGAACGTCGGAACGATCTCGTGCTCGAGCAGGTCGTAGAGGAGCTCGCTCTCGACTTGGTTCTGGGCCTCGATCGAGGGGTAGACCTCGTGACCGCCGATCGCCCACCCGAGGCCAGGCTGGTACGCTTCTGCCCACCAGCCGTCGAGGGTGGAAACGTGGAGCACGCCGTTGCAGGCGGCCTTCATGCCGCTGGTGCCGCTCGCTTCCTGGGGACGCAGGGGCGTGTTCAGCCAGATGTCGCAGCCTTGCACCAGCCGTTTGGCGACGAGAATGTCGTAGTTCTCGATAAACGCGACGCGCGAGCGGAGGTCTGGCCGGCGGAAGAGGTGGATGATTTCGCGGATGAGGGCCTTGGCCGGCTCGTCTTGAGGGTGAGCTTTGCCGGCGATGATGATCTGAACGGGGCGCTCGGGGTGGTTGAGGATGCGGGCCAGCCGGTCGGGGTCGCGGAAAAGCAGCGTGGCGCGCTTGTAGAGCGCGAACCGGCGCGCGAACCCGATCGTCAAGGCCTGCGGGTCGAGAAGCCGCGACGCCTCTTCGATCGTGGCGGGGAGCGCTCCTGTCGCGCGGAGCTGCTGGACGACGCGCTCCCGGGTGAAGGAGACGAGCTGCTCCCGTGCGCGCTCGTGCGCGCGCCACAGCTCTTCGTCTGGGATCCGCGCGACGCCCGCCCAGTTGGCGCGGTCGGCTGGACGGTCCCACCAGCCGGCACCGAGATAGCGGGTGAACAGAGCGGCCAGTTCGGGGTTGATCCAGGAGCGGTGATGCACGCCATTCGTCACGTGCGTGATCGGCACCTCGCTATCCGGCACGTCGGGCCAGAGGCCGCGCCACATTCCGCGCGATACCTTGCCGTGCAGCTGGGAGACACCGTTGACCGTGTCTGACAGGCGGATGCCCAGTACGGCCATCGAGAACAGTTCGTTGTGGTCGTGGGGGTTCTGGCGGCCGAGGCCGAGAAACTCCTCGCGGCTGAGCCCGAGCTGCGGCCAGTAGTGGCCAAAATAGCGGTCGAGGAGGTCGGGCGCGAACATGTCGATCCCGGCGGGCACCGGCGTGTGGGTCGTGAAAACGTGGCTTGCCGAAGCCAGTTCACGCGCTTCGTCGAAGGAGAGCCCATGCTTGCGCATCAGAACGCGGATGCGCTCTAGGGCCAAGAACGCGGAATGCCCTTCATTCATATGGCAGATCGGTTTGTCGATGCCGAGGGCTTCCAGCAGCCGAATCCCGCCGATCCCCAAAACGATCTCCTGCTTGATGCGGTGCTCGATGTCGCCGCCGTAGAGACGGTCGGTGATGCTGCGGTCCTCCGGCAGGTTCTCCGGGACGTTGGTATCGAGCATGTAGCAGGGGATCCGGCCGACTTGGATCCGCCAGACGCGGGCGACGACGCGCCGTCCCGCGAGATCGATCTCGACCGTGAGCAGCGAGCCGTCGGGGCGGCGCTCCGGGATAATGGGGAGGCGGGCATAGTCGACGTCGGCGAATTCCTGCTGCTGCCATCCGTCGGCGTTGAGATACTGCCGGAAATAGCCGCGGCTGTAGTGCAGCCCGATCCCGATCACGGGCAGCGCGGTATCGCTCGCTGACTTGAGATAGTCGCCCGAGAGGATGCCGAGGCCGCCGGAATAGATGGGGAGACAGGCAGCAATTCCGAACTCGAAGCAGAAGAAGACGATCGTGTGCCCTCTCAGCTCAGCAGTGAGAGGATGGGGGGGGCGGTTGAGATGCTCATGCAGCTGTTCGACGGCGCGGGCAAGCTGCGATCGAAAGCCGGGGTCGTCTGCTGCTGCCTTCAGCCGGTCTTGGTCGATCTCGGCCAGAAGCCGCACCGGGTTCTCGCCGGTTTTTTCCCACAGTTCGGGGTCGAGCCGTTGGAAGAGGGTGCGGGTTGTCTCGTCCCACGACCAGAACAGGTTGTAGGCAAGGTCGCGCAGCGGCGCCAAACTCGGCGGCAGCGTGGGCACCACACGAACGGTGTGAAAGGTCGGCACGACGCAGACTCCTAGTGAGAGCGAGCTTCCCAGCGTGCCAGCAAGTCGACCGAAGCGTGAGGGGTGTCTGGAAAGCTCGGATTGGTGATCGCGATATTTGCGCGGAGGAGCTCAACGAAACGCTCGCCAGTGAGCGGAAATTCGACGAGCGTGCCGAGCAATTTCTCGAGATACTGGATGCGCCAGGCGCAGGCGGCGGCGCGCGGGTCGCCGGCGGCAGTCAGGGCGGCGTGGCGCGCGGTCTCCTCCTCGAGTAACTCCTCGACGAGCGTAGCAGGGTCCATCCGCACTTCCGCAGAGATTATTTCCGTCGGGAGGCGCCCGCGAAGGCCCAGGCGAGCGCTGCCCATCCGACCACGAAGGAAGCGCCGCCGACCGGCGCGATCATGCCGAGCCACCCTTGGCCAGTGAGGGCGAGCACGACGAGGCTGCCGCAGAAGAGCACGATGCCGAGCGCGAAGGCGCTCCCCGCGAGCATGGCAGCCCAGCTTGGCCACCGGTCGGCAACCCAGGCGACCGCCAGCAGCGCCAATCCATGGTACATCTGGTAGCGTGCCGCTGTCTCGAAGATGGCGAGACGGTCTGTCGGGAGCACGCTGCGCAGCGCATGAGTGCCAAACGCGCCGGCAGCAACTGCGAGGCCAGCGAGCACCGCGCCGGCGATGCCGTACCAGCGGGCAGTTGAGCCGTGGGCTGCGTTCATGCCACCGCGAAGTATAGGCGAGCGGTCGGCGGCTGGCACTCGCCGAGGAGGCGCCTTCGCGTATGGCCGTGCTGGCCGCTGGGAGCTGGGAGGCGGCAAGGATGAGCGACCTGCGGGCCGAGTTCGAAGCCGCGGTCCGATATAGCTATGGCTCCTTCCTCCAATTCGATCCCGAGGCGATCGAACGGGGCGACGCCGATGACGGCGCGGTCTGGCATGGCTGGTTCCTCGATCCGGTGCGAGGCAAGGCGGGGCGCGCCGACGATATAGCGGCCGCCAAACGGCGCGGCCCGCTGCGCCTCGACCTCGAGCCGCCCGTCGTCACCTTCCACGGGAACGTCGCCATCGCCCGCTACTACCTGGACTTCGCCTTCGCCCCGCCGAACGCGACGAGCGGCCGCGTCTGGGTGACGCCCGTCTTCGAGCGCGACCCCTCCGCTCCGGCCGGCTGGCGGCGGCTCCACCGCCATGAGGGGATGGTTCCGGCGGGGCGGCCGCCGCTTCCTGACTGAACGCACCGATTTGAAACTTCTGTCATCGACTCGCGATACTCCGTCGCAGCAGGCCTGGGCGACACGCCGAGGCAGGAGGCGGCTGTGGCGGGATCGCGCCTTGACCGGTCGGTCTGGGAGAACGTTCTGTTCGAGATCAAGAAAGTGATCGTCGGGCAGGAGCACCTGCTCGAGGTGATGCTCGTTGCGCTTCTCGCGAAGGGACACATTCTGATCGAGGGCGTGCCGGGGCTGGCGAAGACCCTCGCCATTAAGACAATGGCGCAGGTTATCTCGGGCAAGTTCCAGCGCATTCAGTTCACGCCCGACCTCGTCCCCGCCGATCTGGTCGGCACGCGTATCTACAACCAGCAGACGGGGGAATTCGGCACGCAATTCGGGCCGGTCTTTACCAATCTCCTGCTCGCCGATGAGATCAACCGTGCTCCCGCCAAAGTCCAATCGGCACTGCTGGAAGTGATGCAGGAGCATCAAGTGACGATCGGCAACGAGACCTACCGCGTGCCGGAGCCGTTTCTTGTTCTCGCCACTCAGAACCCGATCGAGAGCGAAGGGACCTATCAGCTCCCGGAGGCGCAGATCGATCGCTTCATGTTTAAGACCGTTATCGGCTATCCCAGCCCGAGCGAGGAGGCGACAATCGTCGCCCGCGTCACGGATGCCAACCCGCCGGTTGCGCGGCCGATTGTCACGACGGCCGACCTCATTGAGGCGCAGCGCCAAGTCGAGCTGGTCTATGTCGACCCCAAGGTGATCGAATATGCCGTCATGCTCACCACTGCGACGCGCCGGCCAGCGGATTTTGGGCTACCGCAGCTCGCCAAGTTCATCGCTTTCGGCGCGAGCCCGCGCGGCTCGATCAACCTGATCTTGGGCGCAAAGGCGCTCGCCGTGCTGCGCGGGCGCGACTATGTCGTGCCGGATGACGTGCGCGACCTTGCGCTTGACGTGCTTCGCCATCGGATGGTGCTGTCCTACGAAGCGCTGGCTCAGGAGGTCACCGGCGATAACATCGTGCGGGCGATCTTGACCGCGGTGCGGCCGCCGAAGCTTGACCTGACGGGCCGGCCGGTCTCTGTCTCCTAATGGATACCGCCGACAAACTGCTCAAGTTCCTCCAGTTCAAGGTCGTCCGCCGCTTGGACGGCATCCTGCAGGGGGACTACACCGGGGTCTTCTACGGTCCTGGCATGGAACTGGGCGAGGTCCGCGAATATCAGCTGGGCGACGATGTCCGCCGCATCGACTGGAATGTCACCGCCCGCACTACCCGCGTCCATGTCCGCCAATACATTGAGGAGCGCGAGATCACGGCGTGGCTGCTTGTCGACCGGAGCCCCTCGATCGATTTCGGCACGACCCTCCAGTCGAAGCATGACCTCGTAACCGAGTTTGTTGGGCTGATGGCGCATCTGTACACGCGCCACGGCAACCGGGTGGGGATGGTGACCTTCTCGAGCGAGATCGACCGGGTGATCCCGCCTGCCGGCGGCCGCCTTCAGACGCTGCGGCTGATCAGCGCGCTCCAGAACCCGGGCGCAGCGGCGTTCAGCGGCACCACTAATCTTGCCGCTGTCCTAGAACGCGCCCACCGCTTCCTGCGTCGGCGCAGCCTCGTTTTCGTCATTTCGGACTTCATCGTCCCGAGCGGCTGGGAGCGCCATCTTCAGCTGCTCGCCCAGCGCCACGACGTCGTCGTGGTGCATGTTGTCGACCCGCGCGAGCGCGAACTGCCGGATATTGGGCTGCTGCGGCTGGAAGACCCGGAGACCGGCGAGCAGCTCTGGATCGACACCTCGCACAAGCCGACGCGGGAGCGGTTCCGGACAGCGGTGGCGGAGCGCGACCGTCGGCTGTCCGCCACGCTTGCGAGCGCCGCTGTCGACCTTGTTACACTTTCCACGGCGGAGCCGTTGATCGAGCCGCTTTTGCGGTTTGTCGCGCTGCGCAAAAGGAGGCGCCCGTGGGTTTCTCTTGGCCGCTAGCCCTCTTGGGGTTGCTGGTCATTCCGTTGCTCATCGCAACGTATATCCTGCTGCAGCGCCGCCGTACTCGCTATGCCGTGCGCTTCACGAACCTCGCGCTGCTGAAGGAGGTCGCCCCTCGGGCGCCGGGCTGGCGGCGGCATATCCCGGCGGCACTCTTCCTGCTCGCCGTCACGGCGATGATCCTCGCCCTCGCTCGTCCGCATCTCGAGGTACCCGTGCCTATCGAGCAGAGCTATGTCATGCTCGCGATTGATACGTCGCGCAGCATGGAAGCGAACGACATGCAGCCGACGCGGATGGAGGCAGCAAAAGAGGCCGCCAAGCAGTTCGTCAGCTCGCTCCCGAAGACTGCTCGCGTCGGCGTTGTCTCCTTCTCGGATCGCGCGGTCATAAACCTTCCGCCAACGGATGATCACAAGATCGTCATCGAAACGATCGACAAGCTCGGCACCCAGGCCGCGACTGCGATCGGCGAAGGGATCATGGCCAGCCTCTCCGTGCTGCCGGGCGGCGAGCTGGCGCAGCAGCGCCCGGGCAATCCCTCCTCGCCAGCCAATCCGCCAAGCCGGGGCGGGCAGCCCCAGCGGCCGCCCGCGAATGTGCCCTCGACTATCGTGCTGCTCTCTGATGGAGCGTCCAACCGCGGCATCTCGCCGCTCCAAGCGGCGCGTGAAGCGAAGGAACGCAACGTCAAGGTCTATACCATCGGCATCGGTACCCGCGAAGGCGGCACGGTGATAAGTGGCGGTCAGGTGCTGCGCGTCTATCTCGACGAGGCGACGCTGCGGCGCATCGCCGAGATCACGGAGGCTGAGTATTTCTTCGCGCCAAACGAGCGCGACCTTGCCCGTGTCTACAAGAGCCTCGGCTCGACGGTCGGGTGGGAGCGCCAGCAGACGGAGGTGACTGCCGGCGTGACTGCCGCTGCTCTCATCCTCTCGCTCGCCGGCGGCCTGCTCTCCTTGCTCTGGTTTAACCGGCTGCCGTAAAGGGCGCCGTGTCGGGCGGTCCTCGCGCCCGGGCGCATTCAGCCTGCTCGTGCTGCGGCTGTGGGTGCCGCTCGGGCGGTCGCGGCACGTACCTTTCGGGCGTGCGCTCTCCCGAGCAGGGGGGCCGCGCTTGTTCCAAAGGCGGGATAGTCGCTTTTCCGAGTGCGCTCGGCGCGGCATGTTCCCGCATCCACTGCCGCTTTTGTGATCGCTCCCGGCGCGGCTGGAGGTGCGGCGAGCAGCGTCCCTGCTGCGGTCGGGATTGCCGTGGCCCTCCTTCCAGTCGGACCTCGCAATGGCGGTGGCGGTGAGCACGGGGTTCGAGGCGGCACGGCAGACAGTCCCGGTTCGGAGCGGGCCGCGCGGTGACGATGGTCGTGGCCGGCGCGTCTGTGGCGGTTTTCGCCTGCTCCCCCCGCGCGGTGTCGGCGCCTCGAATGGCCGCGTTCGGGATTGCCACGGCCGCCTCCGGCGGGCCTCGCAATGACGATGGAGTTGGGCGCTGGGTGTCGCCCTCGGCAAATTCTGAAAATTTGGCCGAGGGAACCTCCCAATGACGATGGAGTTGGGCGCTGGGTGTCGCTGGTGGGCGACAGACGCTCCCGCGCATGCCTGGCGTCGCGCGGGCGTGGAACGGATGCCCGGAGCACCCCATTCACTTGCAGCCGTCATGCCAAGAAAAGCCGTGTCTGCCATGCCCCGTGCCGTCTGGAAGTGGACCGAGTGGGACCGCCGTTTAGCTGGCATTGCGGCGGCGGCTGGCGACGGCATGGCTACCCCCCTTGCCGCACGGCAGCATTGCGAGCGGAGAACAGAGACGGAGGAGATGGCTACCCGCCTCGTTGCCGGGCGTCATTGCGAGGCCGCGCAGCGGCCGCGGCACTCCCGACCGTGCCACGACCGCGCGCTTTCGTCCTCCTCGCCGCTTTGGAAGGCGTGCGGCAGACGGGGTGCCCAAACCCGCCGGAGCTAGGCCCCGCCAGCATCCGTTCGGCCGAGCGATCGTTCACCGTGACAGGCGGCTCGTGAGCGCCTCGTCACTGCCGTTCTCGGCCCGGGGCGCGGCAGCAGGGGCAGGGCGGCAGCCCGCAGAAGGCACGTGAACGCTATCCTAGCTCGAAGTGAGCAGCGACCTTCTGACTCGCAAGCGGACATCCGCGCCGGTGCGCCTGACCCCGAGCGGGGTCGTCGTTGGCGCCTACCTCGGCAGCGTCGCGCTCAGCCTCGTCATCGCCTTGGGCTTGAGCGGCGGCCGGTTCGCTTACTCCCTCGATGATCCGTACATCCACCTCGAACTGGCGCGGTCGATCGCGCGCGGCCACTACGGCGTCAATCCGGGCGAGGTCTCTTCCCCGGCATCGAGCGCGCTCTGGCCGTTCCTGCTCGCGCCGTTCGCGGCGCTCGGGGTCGAAGAGTTTGTCCCGCTCGTCGCCGGGATCGGGTTTAGCGCGGCGACAGCGCGGCTGGTCGTCGCAGTTGTTGAGCGGGCGCTGCCGGGCGTTTCCTTCCGGCGCCGGGCGGGCGTGGTCATCCTCGCCCTAGCGATCATCCTCGCGACCAATCTCATCGGGCTGGCGCTGAACGGGATGGAAACCTCCCTCCAAGTGCTGCTCGCCGGGCTTGCCCTGCTCGGGTTGCTGCGCGAGCGCGAGACGGGGCGCGTCGACGGCTGGCTCGCGCCGGCCCTCATTCTCGGCCCTCTCGTCCGCTATGAGAACCTCGCGCTCACCGTGCCGGCTGTCGGCTATCTCCTCCTGCGGCGTCAAGCGATGGCGGCCCTTGTTACCCTCGGCGGCGTGCTGCTGACGCTCGGCGCGTTCACGGCGTTTCTGCTCCTGCTCGGCCAAGGCCCGCTGCCGACCTCGGTGCTTGCCAAGAGCGGTCTTGCTGCCGGGAGCGGGCTGCACAACTGGCTCGCCGACCAGCTGACGACGTCCCTGCGCGCCCAGCCGTTCGTGCCGGGCTGGATGCTGATCCTCGCTATCAGCTGGCTGGCCGGCAGCGCCGACCGGCCGCTCATCGGCTGGCTGCTCGCCGCAGCGACGCTCCAGATCGTCGCCGGCAGATGGGGCTGGATGGGCCGCTATGAGATGTATCTCATGCTCCCGCTCTACCTCGTCGTCACGCTCGTGATCAGCCCGCTGCTGCGGCCGTTCGTCGACCGCCGGCCGCCGCTCTATCTCGCCGCTGCCGTCATCTTGACGCTCGTCGTGACCGCGCGCACCGGTGTGTACCCGACCCTCGTCACCCCGCCGATGATGGCCAACGTTGCCCACGAGCACGGCACGCTCCACCGCATCGCCGTCGCCTACGGCCGGCCGGTCGGCGTGAACGACCTCGGCTGGGTCTCCTATCGCAACGACGCCTACGTGCTCGATTTTTGGGGGCTCGCCTCGCGGGAGGCGCTGACGCGGCGGCTGGTCGGCGGCGACTGGATGGACAGCCTTGCCGAGCGCTATGGCGTCCAACTCGTGCTGATCTACGACGAGTGGTTTCCCGAGCGCCCGAAGAGCTGGATCCGCGTTGCCACCATCCGGCCGGCGATCGTCCGCAATCACCCGGTCGCCGTCTTCGCCCGCGATGCTGTCACCGCGGCCGAGGCGCGCCGGCTGCTCGCCGACCTCGCCGGAACGCTCGGCGGCGTCGCGATCGACTTCCCGCCCGAGACAGCGGCGCGTTGACGTTCCGCCAGCACCACGGTAGCATCGCCGCGACGGAGGGACCATGACCGTCTCGGCGTTGGACGGCGTGCGCGTGCTCGACCTTGCCGGGCCGCTCGGCTGGTACTGCACGAAGGTGCTGGCCGACCTCGGCGCCGATGTGCTGCGGATTGAGCCGCCGGGCGGCGACCCGGCGCGCCGGCTTGGACCGTTCCTCGACGGCGACTCGCTCTCCTACCGCTTCTTCAACACCTCGAAGCGGGCGCGAACGCTCGACCTTGCCGACCCGATGGGCGTTGCGGCGCTGCGGGCCTTGGCGCGGGAGGCCGACCTGCTGGTGACGACCGAGCGGCTGCCGCTGCGCTACGAAGAGGCCGCCGCCGACAACCCGCGGCTGGTCTGGACGGCGATCACCCCCTTCGGCCTAAGCGGCCCGCATGCCGAGTGGCGGGCGACCGACATCGTCGGCCTCGCTGCCGGCGGTCTGCTGCACCTTGCGGGCATGCCCGGCAGCCCGCCGAGCCACCCGCCGCAGGAGTTCGCCTATTTCCAAGCGGGGCTGATGGGCGCCGTCGGCTCGCTCATCGCGCTGCGTCAGGCCGCGCGCACCGGCCGCGGCCAGGTCGTCGATGTTTCAATGCAGGAGTCGCTCCTCAATGCGCTCGAGAACACCCTCGGCTTCTGGGATCTGATGGGCATCGCGCGCTGCCGGCTTGGCCGAAAGTCGTTCAGCGGTCAAGCCGCTGTCATCAAGTGCGCCGACGGCTACATCATCGGCTGGCTCGGCCGGCGCTGGCCGCCCTTCGTCCAGTGGCTGGAGCGCGAAGGACTGCTCCCCGACCACTGGCGCGGCCCCGAATGGGACGACGTTGAGTACCGCTTCCAGCACCTCGACGAGATCGACGAGGTGATGCAGCGGCTGATCGCCAAACTCGACCGCGCCACCCTCGTCGCCGAGTCGCAGCGGCGGCGGATCGCCAATGGCCCCGTCATCAACCTGAAGGAGCTGCTGGAGGAGCCGCAGCTCATCGGCCGCGACTACTGGGTGGACGTGGAGCATCAGGACGGCCGCGTTGTCCGCTACCCCGGTGCGCCCTACAAGCTGTCGAAGACGCCGTGGCGGGTCCGGCGGCCGGCGCCGGTGGCGGGCGAGCATGACGGCCAAGGCTGGCTCGCCGAACGGCTGCCCGCTCCGGCACCGAGCAGCGCCGGCCGGCTCCCGCTCGACGGCATCCGGATCATCGACTTCACGTGGCAGATCGCCGGGCCGCTCAGTTCGCAGATCTTCGCCGACCACGGCGCCGAGGTGATCAAAGTGGAGAGCAGCGTCCATCCGGACGGGCTACGGACGATGCTCGTTCCCCGCCCGCCCTGGACCGACAGCCTGAACCAGAGCGGGATCTTCAACATGTTCAACACCTCGAAGCGGTCGATCACGCTCAACCTCCAGACCGAGGGCGGGCACGCCCTCCTCCGCCGGCTGATCGCGGTCGCGGATGTCGTGATCGACAATTACGGCGTCGACCCCTACCCCCGCTGGGGAATGAGCGAAGCGGCGCTGCGGGCGATCAACCCGGACATCATCATCGCTCGCTCGTCGGTCATGGGGCGCTCCGGCCCCCAGCAGCACTTCATCGGCTTCGGCTACTCGATCAGCGGCCAAGCAGGGCTCAATGCCGCAATCGGCTTCCCGGGCGACCCGCCCGTTGCCGTCTGCACCGCTCACCCGGATTATTCCTGCAATCCGTATCACCTAGTGATCGCCATCCTCGCCGCGCTCCACCATCGCGACCGGACAGGCGAAGGACAGCTGATCGACCTCTCGCAGCACGAGAGCACGGTGGTGATGAACGGCGCGTCCCTGCTCGACTACACTGCCAACGGCGTCGTCGCCCAGCCGAGCGCGAACCGGCATCCTCAACGCGCTCCCCACGGCGCCTATCCTGCCCGCGGCAACGACCGCTGGGTGGCGCTCGCCTGCGAGAGCGACGACGAGTGGCGGCGCCTTGCGGCCGCGATCGGCCAGCCCGAGCTTGCTGACGACCCGCGCTTTGCCACTCTTGCAGCGCGCAAAGCGAATGAGGACGCCCTCGATGCCATCATCGCCGGCTGGACCCGGCAGTGGACCCCGCGGGAGGCCGCCGAACGGCTGCAGGCGGCGGGCGTTCCGGCCGCGCCGGCAAACACGGTAACCGACCTTCTGCGCGACCAGCATCTCCTCGCGCGGCGGCGCTACCGGCGGATCGACCACCCTGAGCTTGGATCTACCCTCGTCAGCGAACCAGGGTTTCTGCTCACCGAGACGCCTCTCCTTCCGCGCCGTCATCCTGTTCTGCTCGGCGAGGATACCGAGGCGATCCTGCGCGACCTGCTCGGCCTCGATGACGAGGCGATCGCGATGCACTATGTCGAAGGCGTGCTGCAGTAGGCTCACCGGGCGCCGAAGGCGCGGCTGATCGCCTGCGCGGCCGTTTGGACGTCGGGGAGATGGGCAGCGGCGCGCGCGAGCGGCCAGCGCGACGCTGGTCCGACGACTGAGAGCGCCGCGATCGCTCCCCGCGGCCCGAGCACGGGGACCGAAACGACATTGAACTCCGGCGCTCGCTCTGCCGGCCCAATCTGATAGCCGCGCGCCGCGATTTCCTCGATGAGCGCGCGCAGCCGGCCGGCCTCCTCCTCGCCGCGGGTGGCGCGCACCCAGTCGAGATAGGCGTCGCGGGCGGGGGACGGCGCGAAAGCGAGCAGCACCTTTCCCGGCACGCCCGCTTCAAGGCGGTCTGGCGTGTCGAGCGCGGCGGCGAAGTGGGCGGGATGGCGGCTCTCGACTTGGAGAATGCAGACGCGCTCGCGGCCGAAGCTGGTGACGAGCGTGACTGTCTCCCCGGTGCGGTCGCGCAGGTCCTGCATCGGCGGCAAGGCAGCCCAGCGCAGATGATCGCGCTGGTTGAACTGCTCGACCAGCACCCAGAGACGAGCACTAACGCTGTAGCGGCCTGTCACCGGGTCGTCGTAAATGACGCCGAGGTCGAGGAGCTCTTGAAGAAGCCGGTGGGCAGTTGCAGGCGCAAGCCCGGCGCGGCGCGCGATCTCGCGTGTTGACGCGCCGGCGGGAGCGGCAGCGAGCCCTTCAAGCAGGGCGAGGTAGCGCCGGAAGGCGCCGCGCCGGACGGCTGGTTGACGGCGGGTCGGCATGGTGGCTATACTGCTCATACTTGAAACAGTGTAGCTCATTTTTGAAACAGCGACAAGGAGGAGAGCGGTGCGTGTCGGGCTCTACATCAACCCCCAGACGCCGGGGCCGGGCCATGATTACCGATTGATCACCGAGGTGATCGACCAAATCGAACTGGCGGAATCGCTCGGCTTCGAGGACGTCTGGCTGACGGAACACCACTTCACCGATTACAACGCCTATAGCGACCCGGTCGTATTCGCTGCCGCTCTCAGCCAGCGGATCAAATCGATGACGGTCGGCTTCTCGCTCGCCGTTGTCCCCTTCCATCATCCGATCCGCTTCGCGACGCAGATGAACTTGCTTGATAACCTGCTCGATGGCCGCCTGATCGTCGGCGTCGGCCCCGGCAACTCGCCCGATGAGTTCCGCGGCTTCGGATTGGACGCCACCAAGCGTCATGAGATGAACCGCGAATTCATGGAGATCGTCGAGCAGGCGTGGGCGGCGCCGCCGGAGGGCTTCGAGTATCACGGCACGTACTGGAGCGGGGTCGTCAAGGGCCGGATCATTCCGGAGCCGGTCCAGAAACCGCGTCCGCGCGTTGCGTGGGCTACTCTGACGCCAGAGACCGTCTACTTTGCCGGCAAGAAGGGCTATTCGTGGCTGATCGGTCCCCAGAACCAGTACTGGGTCGCGCCGCGCATCAAGCGCTATATGGATGGCTTGCGCGACAGCGGCCTCTCTGAGGAGATGCAGCAGCGCGCCTGGTACGGCACCGGCATCCTCCGTCAGATCTACTGCGCCGCGCCGGGGGAAGATTGGCGCGAGACGATCGGTCCGTATATCGACACGTACATCCGCAAGGCCGCCAAGGCGAATACCGGCATCGACGACCTGCCGAAAGATGACTTCGAGCGGCGCAAGCAGGGCTATCTCGGCAACTGGCTGTATGCTGGTACCGCCGAGGAGCTCGTCGAGAAACTGGCGCCGTTCGGCCGGCTGGGCGCGCGCCATCTAATGTGCTGGCTGAACTTCGGCCACCTGCCGGACAAGCTGATCAAAGAATCGATGCTCCGCTTCGCTGCTGATGTTCTGCCGAAGCTGAAAGAGGTCACCTTCGAGCCTGCCTATGTCGACGAGGTGATCGCTGCCACGCCCGAAGGCCCGCAGTTCTGGTCGCCGTCGGTTACCGCCTCCGGCAAGCGCGAGAAGGGCGTCGCCCTCACCGAGGAGCAAGCGGCGGCACAGGCGGCGGTTGGCCTGCAGGTGCAGAACATCCCCTAGGGCGCTGGCCTACTCCGCTCGGGCGAGGCGTGCCAGCCTCGCCCGGACCGTGGGTGCAGGGACTTTCCCGCTCGCTCCCAGCTTGCGCGCGGCGGGACAGGAGGTGCGGCGTTGAGGATCGGGCTCGCGAACATCTACAGTCTTCGGCCCGGGTCGACGTGGCGCGAAAGCTGGGAGCATCTCGTCTGGCAAGTGCAGTTCGGCGATGCGCACGGCTTCGCGAACTTCTGGCTGACCGAGCATCACTTCACCGAGTACGGCGCGAGCGGGTCCCCAAGCGTCATCCTCGCCAATCTCGCCGCGCTGACGCGCCGTATCCGGCTTGGCTACAGCGTGGCGCTCTTGCCCTTTCACCATCCGGTTCGTCTCGCCGAGGAGATGCTCCTCATCGATCAAATGAGCCAAGGCCGGCTCGACATCGGCGTCGGCCGCGGCCATGCGCCGCTCGAGACCGCGGTCCTGTGCCCGGACCCCGAGCGCGCCGTCGACCTCTTCGAGGATGCCTTCGCTCTGATCGCGCTCGCCTTCCGCGGCAAGCCGTTCGCTTTTGCGGGCAAATACTGGCGCTTCCCTGAGATCCAGCTCTACCCCTTGCCCTACCAGCAGCATCCCGAGATGTATATGGTGATGACCTCGCCGCGCTCGATCGCCTTCGCGGCGCAGCACGGCGCCATCCCCGTGCTCGGCAACCGGCCAGGCGAGATGCTGCGCGAGCAGCTCCGTCAGTACGAAGAAGCAGCGCGCGCCGCCGGCACTCCCGAGGACCTGCTCCAGCATCGGCTGCGCCGCGTTTCGGCGTCTCGGTTCGTGGCGATCGGCGACTCACGCCAAGAAGCGTATGAGACAGCGCTCCGCGAGGTGGCGCACTATCGCTATGCGCTCCAACTCTATCAGCTGCCGGTCGGTGACCCTGCGTTCCACCGCGAGATCCGAGAAACGGTGCCGGTGGTGGCGACGGAGGAAGAACTGCTGGGAGCAGTGCTGTGGGGCACCGCGAGCGACCTGATTGAGCAGCTGCGCGAACTCGAGCGCGTCGGGATACGTCAGCTCTCAATCTCGCTCGACTCGCCAGTGACGCCGCCCGAGGAGGGGCGTCGCCGGCTCGAGCGCTTCACCCGGGAGGTGCTGCCCGCGCTCGATGGCGCGGCCGCCTAAGCGCGGCGACAGGCGAACAGCACCGGGCGGCAATGATCGGGACGCGGCGCGAGCAGCGCGTTGCTCGTTGAGCATGAGGCCGACAACAGGTCGCGCCGCAGGAGAAGAAAGCGGCTCTCCGGCTCGCAGCGCAGCCCTCGCCGGCCGCACTGTCGGCGTCGAGGAACTGGATGACGAGCGACGTCCTGCTCAAGCGTTCGCGCCGACCGTCACGATGCAGGCGCTTCAGGGACGAGACGCCGACTGCCGCCCAGGAACGGGAGCGATGTCGCCCCCGCTCATCCGCGCAGGGGTGACCAGTTCGCCGAATGTCCTGGCGCCGAACTGCAGAACACCGCCCAGGATCAGCGGGTCGAGAAGGGGCTCGAAGGATGCCCGCCAAACGCTCACCGAGCGCGGTGTCCGCCCGTTCTGACCGGCGGCTCGCCGGCGCGGTCGGAAAGAAGGCCGTCAGTCAATCAGCCGCAGCTTCACCGGCGTGGGATCCATCGCGACGAGCAGGGGCTGGCTGATGCTGGTGAAGGAGACGACCGCCTGCCCGGGCGCAAGGCTGCCAAGCTGCCGCCACAAGCCGTCGTCCACGGTGCCGAATGCCTGGCGGAGGTCGCGGAGGACCGTCGCGTCGGTCAGTCGGTGGAGGATGACGTTGTTGACGAGGCCGAGGATTTCCCGCGGCAGGTGCTGCGGCGACTGGGAGACGAAGCACAGCCCGAGGCGGCGCTTGCGGCCGCGCCGCGCGATGCGGGCGATTTGGTTGAACAAGATCGGCATCTGCTTCACCCGCTCGGCGGAGATGAACTCGTGGGCCTCTTCGACAATCACGAGCGTGCGCGGCGGCGGATTGCCGTTCCGAACCGAGCGGTCAAAAGCTTTTTCTTGTTCCACCTGCACCAGCCGCAGCACCTCCGCGATGGCGAGGTTGCGCTGGTAGGGCGACTCCATCTCTGAAAGGTCAAAAATGCTGACGGTCCCGGGTTCGACCAGCTTCACTTTAGTGAGGCGGGTGCCTTTCTCGTTGTCGAACATGCGCAAACGGCGGATGACGCCGAGCCGGCCTTGAAGCGCGCGCCAGCTTGCGACGTTTTTCGGCGGCTGCTCGTTGATCGCCGCTTTTATTGCTTCAGGGAAGTGGCTTGACCAGAGCGGATTTGGATCCCAGAGGGAAGAAGGCTCCTTCTTGCCGTCGAGCCAATCGGCAAAGGCGCGCACCACGTCATAGAGCGCCGAGAGGCGCAGCCCTGGGAAGCCGCGCTCTTGGTCGTCCCACTGCAGTCGTCGCTCGCGCTCGCCGTTGAGGAAGACGTGGATCGTGAGATCGACGGCAAGCTCATACGCGCGGTAAAACCGCTCGATTTGCGCTTCGCTCAGTTCCAAAATCTCAGCGATGGTTGCTGGCGCAAGCTGGTCGAACATGAGGGTAAACGGCTGCCGGCACGGATGCGCGGGGTTGCTTGACCCATGGCCGACGAGGTGATAAAGCCGGATCGCCTCTTTGGGGATCCCTCGCGCCTCCTGACCACGCTCCCGCAGGAAGCGCAGCATCGTGGCGTCGTCTGTCGGTTCGTGAATGAAGGTATATTCGCCTTCGACATCGAGGACGATGATCGCCATCCCTCGCGCTCGCGCTTCGGCGATCAGGCGCGAGACGGTCGTGCTCTTGCCGCTGCCGGTGCTGCCGAGGACGGCAAGGTGGCGCGGCAAAACACTCTTGTCGCTCGAAGGGATCCGCACCTCGAGATTGTTGTAGCCGACGGCGCGGCCGAGCAGGATGTCGCCCTCGACCTTGAGGAAGCGCTTGACCTCCTCTTCCGACAGGAGAAAGACGGGGCTGTTTGGCCGCGGCCGGAAGCGCGGCGGCTGCAGCTGCAGCGAGCCGTCCTCCACCTCCTCGCCGAGGATCTCGACCGCCGCGCGTCCGTGATAGTGCGGGAGGAACATCGAACTTCCGCGCGCGGCCGTCGTCGTGATGATCGGCGAGTCGCCGCGCAGCCCGTCCGGTTCGTGAAAGGGGCCGCTGATGACCACACCGAGGAATGAGCGCGCCGCGGCATTATCGGTTGCCTCGGTGCGGATGCGGACGAATGTCCGATTGGCCACCCGGTCGAGCTGGCCGGCGGGCACGATCACCGTCACCGTGCCGTCATCGCTCGCTGGGGTGTCGAAGAGGGTGACGCCGACCGACCCCTGCCGATGGGCTGCAGGCTGCAGTTCGCCGCCGAGGGCGGTGATCTCCTCGTCGATACGGGCGACTGCCGCTTCGGGAACGGGCCGCGGGGTCACTTCAGTCGTCAGGCTCGTGCTCATGGCACCTCCAGCATCAGCGGGTCTCGCGCTCGCTGAGGTAGCGGTAGGGCTTGCCGCGCGCTGCGTAGGCAGCCCGGACGAGGTCAGCGATCGAGGCGGGGTCAAAGACTGCGCGTGCCACTGCGTCCGCGAGGTCGATCAGCAAGGGAAAGCCGCGGTGCTCATGAAGCGTCGAGTCGGCAAGCGCGATCAATGCTGCTTCGTGGACGCGCTCGCGGTGAGCGTAGAAGACATAGGGAGGAGCGAACTCGGAGGCGCGGTAAACGCCGCGCACCAGCTTCGGCCCGTACTCGTCGATGAACTCGCGCGCCTCATCGCGGGAGCGGCGGAGGTAGGTCTCTGCCTCGACGATGCGGCGCATCGCGTCCTCAGCCGTGTCGTAGACGACGTACTCCAGCGGGCGAAGCGCATCGCCGATCGTCAGGAGGTCGCGTTCGGTCGTCTCGCTTTGGACGAAGACGAACTTCTCGAAGTCGATGAGCCGGCGCAGCAGGTCGAGGCTTTTCCTCAAGAACTCCGCGCTGCCCGAGCCGGTGAGGAGCGGGAAGGAAACGGGATTGCCGTGGCCTAAGCGCCAGGGCGCGCGTCCCATCTCGAGCAGGATGGCGCGCTCCATGTAGGCCATAATGCCGGAGCGGCCAAGTTGAGTCAGCCGCGCGTGGCGGTCAGCGGGATGCCCATTCTCGCGGATGCGGCGGTCCAGCAGTGCCACCAGCTCGTCGAACGGCGTCATCCCGCGCAGCCGGAGGTCACGCCGGTAGAGCCGATGCCCCCACGTGCCGTAGCTGCCGTCGTAGGAGACCAGCACGACGCCGATCGACATGACGGTCAGCGGGAGCGTGTCGTGGGCGACGCTTGTGCCGTCGGCCGCCTCCACTCCGCCGCGGAAGAGGAGCCCGAAATGCTGGCGGCGGATCAGCTCCGGGGTGGCGGCGTAGAAGCCTATCTCGTCCCCGAGGTCGCGGCTGGCGAGCCGGGCTTCCTCGATGCGGCCAAAGATGTGCTGCCGCACGGCAAGTTTCGTGGCATCGGCCTGGCGAAGTGCTTCGTCCACCTCCTCATCCAGCCGGCGGTAGAGGTCATCGAGCTGATCAGCGGGCTGCCAAGCACGCGGGTCGAGGACGCGGTCGAGCGGTTCGCCGTAGCCGGCGGCAAACTCGTCGCTTGGCGGCGCGGGGCCGTTGCCGGGGAGCAAGACGTCGCTCATGGCGTCTGCGCTCCGGCAAGCCACGCCGGCAGCCGGCGGTCAAGGTGAAGGCACGTGAGCAAGCGCCCCGCATAGCTGGCCGCGACCGCCGGCGGAAGGGAGAACGCCGCGACCAGACGCTCGGTCAGGACTGTCGGGCGCTCCAAGGGCGGCAGGTCGGCCGTCGCTGCCGCGAGCGGCAGCGCTGCGTCCGCTGGCGCGATCAGCTCGATCGCGAGGCGGTCGGCGTCGCTCTCATGCGCCATTGTGGCGAGGGTGTCGTATTCGAACAGATCAACGTAGGCACCAAGGGGAACACCTCGCAGCACTGCGCTCAGCCGCTCGTCGTCGGTGGGAGGGCGATCGCCATCCAGCACCGGCGCGATGGCAGGGCCGAGCAGCCTGAGTGCGCGCTCGCGCGGACGCTGATAGTCAGCGAGATAGTGGGCGAGCTCGTGGGCGAGGGTGAACTGCTGCTCCTCTGGAGGGTCGCTGCCGTCGATGAAGATGACGCCGGTGTCACGCTGGACGAGCAGGCAGCCATGCAGCCGCCCGCTTCTGCCGTCAAGCTGGGGCGCGATCCCATAGCGGGCCAGCCACGCATTCACCGACTGGGGGCGGAGCCGAGGCAGGCGGACGACAACGAGCGGCGTCACGAGGCTGATGGCATCTTCGAGGCGGGGGCGCGGTCCCGGGCCGACTGCGCGCCAGAACGCCTCGGCGAGCCCCTCGATCCACGCCGGGTTGAGCACTTACGGCTCCTCGTCCTCCTCGCGCCAGCGCGCTGCCTGCAGGTTGAATAATTCTTCTCGACGCGGCCTTCGCCCGAAATGCGTCATGCGAACGATCCGGGCCAGCGCAAAGGGCGAGGCGCCGGTCCGGTCAGCGATGGCGCGGATGTCTTCCGCGAAGAATTCGTCACGCGGGATGCCGCAGAGGGCAAGGCGCGCCAGCCCCCTTTCATCGACGCCAAGCTCTTTCGCCAGCATCTCGTCGGTCAGCCGGTGGACCTCTTGATGACGCGCCAAGAGCGACCCCAAAAGCTTCGGCTCCTGGCGGGCGCGGCGGGCGGCGTGAAGGAGGAAGGCCTCAGTTTCCATAGCGCCACCCTCGCCGCCGCAGCGCCCGCTTGAGCCGGATCCTGATGCGATCCTTCGTCTGCTTGACTCGGCGCCGCTGCTCCTCTTGGCTCAGATGCGTGATCCGGAGGACGCGGGCAAATGCCTGCGTCGAGCGCACGCCGCGCGCCATCAATAGGAACACCTGACGATCCTGTTCGTCCGGCAGCTCGCGGAGAATGGTATCGATAAGCACCGGGTCCACCTCCTGTACCCAGCGGTCCGGATCGACTGTCGGGTCGGCGAGCCGTTCCGCTAGTGGAGTGTTCCCTTCTTCCGCGAATTCTGCGACAGCCTCGAGGGACAAGACCTGCTGATGCTTGCGCTCGCTATTGATTCGATTCTTCAGGTCTCTCTCGGCACTCATCCGAAGGTAGCCGAAGAGGGAGCCGCGATCCGGCTGATACGTCGTGGGGCGGTGGATCAGGTCAAAGAGGGTGTCGGTCACGGCGTCGGCAATCCACGTCTCATCGACGCGGTATTTCCCGGCGAGCCATCGCGTGAGTGCCGGCCCTGCGTGCTCCACAAGGTCGAGCGACGCAGTCGGGTCGCCAGCGAGAAGGCGTTCGTGGGTCGCGCGCAGTGCGGTTTCGTTCATCCAGTCCATCATATCTATTATACGCGATCTTCGCGCAGAATGCGAACATCTGTTTTGGTGGAGCTCCACAGGACGGGATGCGCGCTCGCTGCTGAGGGAAACCGGCGCTCAGCGGCGCGGCGCAATGTGCTCGCCTTCGGCCGCGATCCGGCGCTGCAGATCTGGGTCGGGAGCGATAGCCGCGAGAGCAGGAAGCACGTCGGCAGCGTAGCGCGTGATCGAGCGGCGCACGAGCTCATCGGGCAGGTAGCCGAAATTGAACCAGCACATGAGATGGCCGATGCCGAGCTTCGCGTAGGGCGTGAAGCGTTCGATCAGTTCCTCTGCCGTCCCGTAGGCGAGCCACTTTTCCTTGAAAAAGGCGCGGCGCTCCTCGAATTTGTCCTTCGGCATGTTGTCGATGCCGAAGTTTGCCTTCAAACTCTCGCGCACATAGTGCGTGATGTACTCTCCGATCGACTCCTCGATATCCTCCCCGGGAGCGAGCACGTAGATCTGGCGCATGTAGCCGGTATGCGCCCAAGCGCGGGCCCGCGCTTCCTCGCTCACGCCTGCTTCGCGCTGCCCCTTGTCGAGCCGATAAATCAGCGGCTTGAGCGTCTCCAAGGTGTGGTAGGGCGCAATCAGCCATGACCATCCTTTGCGGCCGATCAATTCGACGGTCGCCGCAGTATCGGTGCCCCAGGCCACATGCGGATGAGGCTGCTGCACTGGCGCCGGGATGACACGCCCTTTCACTGTGCCGCGCCAGAATTGGCCTTCGTAAGAAAATCCGTCGGGGTCTTGCTGCCACGCTTTTTCGAGCACTTCGACGAACTCGGCGATCATCGCGTGGCGGTCGGCGGCGTTGAGCCCATACCCGCGGAATTCGTCCTCGGCGTTGCCCGGCCCGATGCCGATGACGACGCGCCCATCCGTTAGCTGGTCGAGGAGGTTCGCCTGCACTGCGAAGCGGACCGGGTGATGGAGGGGAGCGACGGCGAGCGAGAAGCCGATCCGCAGGCGCGGAGTACGCTGACTGATCGCCGCAGCGAGCAGGAGGGGGTCGCTGTAGGTGTTGTAGTTGCTGAAGTGATGCTCGGTCAGCCAGACGTCCTCGAAGCCGAGCCGCTCGGCGAGGTCGATCTGCCCCAACACTTCCTTGATGAGGCGGCGGTCGTGAGCAGGGCCGCGGGTTTGAGGGTTGATATAGATGCTCGATCGCATCAGCTGCCTCCTCGGAAGAGCGCGGCGGCTAGCGCGGGCGCCACGCTTCGGCTTGGACACCCTCGGCGACGATCTGATCGACATACCCCGGCTCCGGCTTCGTTGCGGCGAGGACCGGGGCGACATCGGCGGCGAAGCGCATCATCGACTGGCGAACTTGCCAGTCTGGCATGTGGCCGAAGGTGAACCAGCACATCAGGTGCGCGATCCCCATTTTGGCGGCCGGCGTCAGCCGCTCGATCAGCTCTTCGGCGGTGCCAGCGATCAGCCAGTTCTTGAGGTACCCTTCTTTGCGCCGCTCGAGGTCATCTTTCGGGAGATAGTCGATCCCGGAGTTGGCAAGGGCGCTTTTGCGGATGTAGGTCTCGATGTAGGGGGCGATCGTCTCGCGCCAGTTTTCGCCGGGGGCAGCGCAGTAGATCTGGCGCAACTGACCAGTGTCGAGCCAGGCGCGCGCCTTCGTTGCTTCGTCCAGCCCCGCCTCGTCCATAGCGCGGGCGTAGGCTTGGAGTCGGGGCGCGACGATACTCTCGTGCTGGGGGCCGATCAAGAGCGACCAGCCGCGGCGGCCGATGCGCTCGATCGTTTCCATCGTTGTCGTGCCCCAAGCGATGTGCGGATGCGGCCGTTGGAGCGGCGTCGGGATGACGCGTCCCCGCACCTCGCCGTTCCAGTATTTCCCTTCGTAGCGGAAGTTCTCTTGAGTCCAGGCCTGCTCACAGATCGCAAGAAACTCATCGAGCATCGCGTGGCGTTCGTTCACCGGCAGCCCGTAGCCGCGAAACTCGTCCGGCGAGTTTCCCGCTCCGATCCCGATCACCAGCCGGCCGCCGCTCAAGCGGTCGAGCAAGTTGCACTGAGTGACGAAGCGGATCGGGTGGTGGTAGGGGATGACTGCGACAGAGAAGCCGATCTTCAGGCGCGGATTGCGCTGGCTGATCGCGGTCGCCAGCACGAGGGGGTCTGAGTAGGCGTTGTAGCCGGTGAACGCATGCTCGGTGATCCAGACGTCGTCGAACCCGAGCTGCTCGGCGAGATCCACCTGCCCGAGCACTTCATCGATAATGCGTCCGTCATCCTCAGGGCCAGGGGTCTGCGGGTTGACGTAGAAGCCGACGCGCATGGAGCGTCCTCCGGACGGTGATCAACGTCGAAGGATACGCTGCTCTCCCAGTTCGAGACAAATAGCGGCGCGTCTCCCGTTCTCTCGGCGCGACTGTCGAGACAACCGCCAAGAGGTATTGGCGAAGTCAATCGGAAATATTGCCGACGATACTTTTTCGTTCTAGGATACAGTCGATCTCCGCATCGAGACTGGGGTAGACGAGAGGAGGCGTATGGGACACAAGTTCTGGAAGGCAACCCTCGCAATCGCGCTCCTTCTTGCCGGGTGTACGCCCGCGCCGACCGGCGGCCTCGCTCCTGGCGCGCCCGCGCCGCCGGGTGAACAGCGTGCCGAGAACCAAGTGATCCGGGTCGGCGTCAACGCGCTCCCGAACAATCTCACCCCCCAAGCGACGACCACATTCAACCATATGTTCTACCCGCTCTACGACTCGCTGACGGTGCTGAACAACCGCTATGAGCCGCAGCCGCAAGTCGCAGAGCGCTGGGAGCTGTCGGGCGATGGGCTGACCTGGCGCTTCTTCATCCGCAAGGATTTGAAGTGGCCGGATGGGTCCAGCCTGACGGCGCAGGATGTCGTCTTCACCATCAGGACGACCCTCGAGCAGAACTGGGCGAACCGCACCAACCTCGCGAGCATTCAAGAGGCGGTGGCGGTCGACGACTGGACCGTTGAGATCCGTACCCGCATTCCAGACATGGCGCTGGTGAACAACGGGATCTACACCTACATTGTGCCGCAGAAATATTTCGAGTCGGTCGGCTTCGAGGGGTTTGTCCAGCGGCCGGTCGGCAGCGGGCCGTATGAACTGGTCGAATATCAGGCCGGCCAGATCGCCCGCTTCCGCAAGAAGGCGTCCGGCCACCCCTTCCGCCAAGTGCAGCACGACGAACTGATCTTCCAAGTGCTGCCCCAAGCCACCGCTCAGATCAGCGGACTGCGCACCGGCGAGATCGACCTCGTCACCCAAGTTTCCTACGTGGGCGACCAAGTCGAAACGCTGCGGCGGGCTGGCCTTGAGATCATTGTCAGCGAGACGGCGAACATCACGTTCAACTTCCCCAAAGTGACCTTCGAGACGAACAACACTCCGCTTCGGGACAAGCGGGTGCGCGAGGCGCTCAACTACGCGGTTGACAAAGAGGCGATCGCGAATATCATCTTCAAAGGGCTCAATCGCGCGGTCGGCCAGTACGGCACGCCGGGCTCCCCGTTCTGGGATGACTCGGTGCGGCCGATCCCCTACAACCCAGCGCGCGCTCGTCAGCTGCTTGCTGAGGCGGGCTACCCGAACGGCTTCAAGCTGACGCTGGATACGACGCCCGGCTTTGTCCCGCCTGATGTCGCGCTCGCAGTGCAGTCCAACCTGCGCGATGTGGGCGTTGAGGTCGAGATCAACCAGATCGAGGCGGCGGCCTTCTTCGACAAGTATTTCGGTCGTGCCGCCAAGGGCGATATCTTCCCGCTCCAGTCGGGCGAATCGAACGGCTTCTTCGGCTCGCTCCGCAACGCCTTCTCCTGCACCGGGCCCGGCGGAAGCCCCGGCCTCGGCTTCTACTGCAACCCCGAGTTCGATCAGCTGATCGCCCAGGCCTACGCCGAGCGCGACCCGGCGAAGCGGCGGGAGATCTTCCTGCGCGCCAACAAGGTCATCCGCGAGGACTTCCCCGGGATCTTCCTCGTGACGCAGCCGGCGCTCACCGTCCACAATCCGAAGATCAAGGGCATCTCGCTGATGACCCCGAACATCTACCGCTTCGATAGCGCCTATCGCGTCCAGTAAGCCCCTCTTCTTCGCGATCGAGCGGCGGGCGGAAGCCCGCCGCTCCTGCTTTCTTCGCGCTGCCGGGCGAGCACGCTCGCTCTCGGTCAGCCTAGTGCGCTCGCCTCCCCCGCCGCTCGGCCCCGGCGGGAACAACAGCGAAAGCGAGGCTGACTGCCCGAGAGGCGCTGCTGAGGGCGGGGCTCGACCCTCGGGATGACGCCTGCTCTGGCGAACGGCGCCGCCCAACGGCTGGCTGCGCAGCCGTCCCCCAATGAGGCGCAGCTTGGCGGCGACAAGGGGCGCAGAGGAGGGCACCGCTCATTCGCGCGCCCGGTGACCGCGATGCTCCCTCCCCGCGACGGAAGGGGCGCGTGGTTTCGGCAGAGCGCCGGTGATGCCCCGGTGGCCGCGGCGGGAACGTGCCGACCGTGGCGCTTGCTGAGCCGGTCGATCGCCGGCGACCGCTCCGACGCGGTGGAGAGGCGAACGGACGGAGCTCGAGACCCCAGTCTGCCGGCGGCGTCCCTCGCGGGGAGCGCGGCAGCGACGGTTGCGGTCCCTGCGGGGGCAGCGGTGTGAAGAACGCGCCCGCCGCCCGGAAAGAGCGTGCCAACAGGCGCGGCACTGTCGCGCGCTGCGAACTGAACTGCTTCGTGCCGCGCTGCCGCCGCCTCAGCGCGAGAAGTCGCGGTAGAGCGCCGGCGTATCGCGGCCGAGAAACCCCTCTGCGCGGACAAGCGTCGGCGTGGTGCGCAGCAGAAGGCGAACCCAGTCGTCTCCCGGGTGGAGGTCGCCGAAGCCGGTGACTGCGCGCCGGCGCTCGTAGAACGCTTGGATCTCTTCCGGGTCCTCGATGATCTCGCAGACGCCTTGCAGCCAGACGCTCTTCAGCCACCGGTCGCCCGGCGGGTTCAGTTCGACCCAGAGGTAGCCTACCTGCGGGTTGTTGCGGATATGGCGGTTCTTGAGGTGCTCGCGCTGGCTGATCGTCTGCACGGTCCACCCTTCGGTGAAGGCGCTCACCGGTCGGCAGTGCGCTCGGCCGTCCTTGCGGTGGGTGATCAGAAACTTGGCCGTTCCCGGCGCGTGATGCTGGATAAACGCTTTCACCTCCGCGCGGACGCGCTCCGCATCTTCTGGCGGTGCTTCGCGCTCGCGCGCAAGGATTTCCGCTCGCGTCATCGCTCGGTAGTGGTCGATGAATTTGTGCTCCACAGGCCCCTCCTCCGTGCAGCACAGCGTAGGCCGTCAGCAGCGCGGACGCAATCGGCCGCCGTGTATGCTCTCGCTATGTTCTACGGCTGGTGGATTGTCATCGCGTGCGGCGCGATCCTCGGCACGGTGATCGGGTTCAGCTTTTTCGCCTTCGGGGCGTTCTTCGCGCCGCTCGAAGCGGAGTTCGGCTGGACGCGCGGCCAGATTTCATCGGCCGTGTCGCTTTCGTTTTTGGCCGGCGGGACTCTCTCTTTCGTCGTCGGCCGGCTCGTCGACCGCATCGGGCCGCGCGCGGTCATCGCCTGCGGCGGCGTGGTGCTCGGCGGGGCGCTCATTCTCTTCTCGCTCATCAGCCAGTTTTGGCAGCTGATGGCCGTTCTGCTCCTCATGTCGGTCGGCCGCGTCGCCTCGACGAACCCGGCGCTCAACGTCACGATCGCGACGTGGTTCATCCGCCGCCGCGGGCTCGCCTTCGGTCTCTCCCGCATCGGGCTGAGCGTCGGGTCGCTCGTGGCGGTGCCGTTCACCGCCGCCGTGATCACGGCCTTCGGCTGGCGGACAGCGGTCCAAGTAAGCGCGGCGCTGACGCTCGCGATTGTCGTGCCGCTCGCGGTCCTCGTCCTGCGTCGCCGTCCTGCCGATCTCGGGCTCCGGCCGGATGGCGACCCGCCGGCCGCGCCGGCGTCCGGCATTGCTCCCGCTCACGGGGAATCGACCCTCGGCGCGACGTTTCGCGATGCCGTCCGAACGCGCGCCTTCTGGGCGATCGCCATCGCGATGGTCTGTTATTTCTTCGGGACCGACGCACTCAATCTCCACCTGGTGCCTTTTCTGACTGGGAGGGGAATGGACTACCAAGCGGCGGCGGCAGTTGCCGGCGCGATCCCTGCCACCTACATGATTGGAGGACTGGTCGGCGGCGCCCTCGCCGACCGCTGGTCGCCGCGGCTCGTGCTGGCGGTCGCCTTTGCAATGACGGCGCTTTCGATGGCGGGGCTGTGGGCCGTTGGCGGGAGCGCGCTCATCTGGGTGGTTGTCCCGATCTTCGGCATCGCCGCTGGCGGTGTCATCGCGGTTCACGCCTCGTTCATCGCCGATCTCTTCGGCCTGCGAGCGTATGGCTCGATCCTCGGCGCGGTCTTCCTCGTGATGACGGCCGGCACCGTCCTGGGGCCGATGACGGCCGGCCTTCTCTTCGATCACACCGGGAGCTATGACCTTCCGTTTCTCCTGTTTGTCCTGATGGAGCTCGTGGGGGGCAGCGTCATCTTGCTTGCCCGTCCGCCTCGGCCGGCGCTCACTCCTGTTGCGGAGGCGGTCTAGCGCCCTTGTCGAGAAGCGGTTGCGCCGACGTCCTCGGGAAAGAGAGCGTCGAAGGGTCGGCTGCTCCGCTCTTCACGCAGCGGCGGCCCGAAGCGGGCATCGAGCGCTTGGCGAGCGAGGAGGACCGAGAGGTTGGCGCTGCGCCAGTCGCGTTCTTGCCCTGCGAGTTCGCGCTGCTTGCGGCGGAGGATCGTCGCCAGCTCGCGCTGCTCTGCGGGCGGCAGGGTGTCGAGCGCTGCGACGAGGGTCGGCACGGCGTCGGTTGACGTCCGGCCGAGGTACGCCACGTCGAGCGATTTGCCGTAAACGGTCAGCCGCTCGATATTGCGGGCAGCGATGAAAGCGTCTGGGTCGAGCGCGTTCAGCCCGATGACGAACGCGATGCACGACCCGAGCAGCCCCGCTGAGAGGATCCGGCTGCGACCGGTCCACAGCGCGGCGACGAAGAAGGCGAACACCGCTCCCAGCCAGAGCGTCACTCCATGAGAAAAGAGCCGAGCTTGGGTGAAGCCGAATTCCAGTTCATAGAGAAACAGCCGCCGGAATGAGGAGAGAAGCATCACCACCGCGCAGGCGACCATCACCGTCGCGAGCGCGTTGAAAACAATCCGCTGCGCCGGCTGCTCGCGCCGCGTGCGCCATTCCAGCGTCCAGATGACGCCGAGCGTCAGGATCGCCGCCACAAGGAGCTGAAAGAACCCTTCGCGGGCGTACTGCGCGTACGAGATACCGTCTCCGCGCAGCGCGAGATGGTCCGGCCCGAGGAAGAGATACTGGAGCTGGATCGCGACGAACGCCAAAAAGAGCAGGTCGACAAGGACGAGCGCGATCGTCGCCTCGACAAAGCCAAGCCGCGGCAGAGCGACCACGGTCGGCGCGCCCGGCGCGCCGAAGAGCGCCCGCAGCGGGTCGCGCTCTTTTGGACCGAGCGCGAGATCGAGCGCTCCCACTGCCAGCCAGCTGAACAAGGCGATGAGCCCTCCTTGCTGCAGGAGATCGCGGAAGGCGAACTGAGAGAGCAAATCGCCGACATAGCCGGCGAAAACGCGGTCGGCCGAAATGAAGAGGGCGGTGAAGAGGCAGAGCAGGGGAGAGGCGAGAACGAGCCCGCCGGCGACCGGCAGCATGGCGCGACGCGCGGCTTCGCTCGGTCGCCCGCCCTGCCGCGGCCAGCACTGCAAACGGCCGGAAGGCGAGGTTGAACCACGTCACGAACTGCGCCCATGACTGACTGCCGACCCCGAGGCGCGTGACCGGCGGCCCAGCATACCGCGCCAGCAGCAGCCCGCTTAGGCCGATGATTGCGAGACTGTTCATCAGGAGAAGCAGCAGGTTGGCCCGCGCCGCGATCATCGCCGCGCAGAAGAGGACCACGAGCAGCAGCCACAGGTTCGCTCTCGCCGGCCGAACCCCGACCGCAAATCCGAGCCCCATCAGTATCGCGAGTCCAAGGAGGATCGAGAGCGAGATGCCGGCGCCCGGCGCTTGTCTGGAGATCAGCAGCGTAGCGGTGACACCGAACCCCAGCCCGGCTGCGACAACAACGGTTGGGGAAAGCTGGCGCACGGGTGCGTTCAAGCCGGCCTCCAGCAGGATCAACGTTCGGCATCCCTTGCGGTTCCGGTTGGGCAGGCATTTGCAGCGGCGCGCCGGAGAGCGCCGACGCCCGAATGTGCCGGAGGAAGGTGAGTGCCGTGGAGAGTGCCGCGCGATCGGCGTGCCTGCGGTTTACGAGGCAGCCTGGACAGCGACCGCGCTAGTCCTCGAAGCGGATAATCTCTTCCAGTTCGCGAATGCGCGCGTCCGGCAGGCGGACGAACAGCCCGCGGAGGGTGGCGACGAGAGCGTTGTCATCGGCGCGGCGCGCCTCGCCAGCGAGTTCCAAGGCGCGCGAGCGCTCGCTGACGATCCGCCCGGTGAACCGCAGCGCCTCGCCAAGGCGCGCTGGCTGGAGGTAGCGCACTTCGGCGCGCGCGGTAACGACCCACGAGGCGCGCAGGTAGGCTGCCCGGCCGGTCACTTCGTCGAGGATCGCGTAGAGCAGCCCGCCGTGGACGATGCCGGGGTAGCCTTGGTGGCGCTCGTCCGGCGTGAACTCCGTCCACACGGTCTCGCCGTCTTGCCAGAACGTCAAGTTGAGCCCGATCGGATTGGCTGCTCCGCAGACGAAGCAGCCCTGGTAGCGCGGCTGGCGGCTAGTCGACGCGCTCATACCGGCTGAAGACGAGGCAGGCGTTCTGGCCGCCGAAGCCGAAGCTGTTCGACAGCACATGCTGGACGCGGATTTTGCGCGCTCCTTCGGTCACATAGTCGAGGTCGCAGGCGGGGTCGGGAGTGCGGAGGTTGATTGTCGGGTGGATCTGTTGGTCCCGGATGGCGAGGACGCAGGCGACCGCTTCGAGTCCGCCTGCGGCGCCAAGCGCATGCCCGATCATCGACTTCGTCGCCGACACCGGGATCCGGTAGGCTGCCTCGCCAAACGCGCGTTTGATCGCATTCGTTTCGGCGACATCGCCAAGTTCGGTTGAAGTGGCGTGGGCGTTGATCCAGCTAATGTCGGACGGACTGAGGCCGGCATCGGCGATGGCGCGGAGCATCGCGAGCGCTGCGCCCCGGCCCTCGGGGTCCGGCGCAACGAGATGATAGGCATCGGCCGAGGCGCCGTATCCCGTGATCTCCGCCAGAATGACCGCTTCGCGGGCGAGCGCGTGCTCGAGGCTTTCGAGAATGAGGATGGCCGCACCTTCGGCAGGAACAAAGCCGTTGCGGGTCAGGTCAAAAGGACGCGAAGCGCGCGGCGGGTCGTCGTTGTCCGTTGCTAAAGCGCGCATGACACAGAAGCCGGCCAAGCCAAGCTCGCTAATCCCCGCTTCCGTGCCGCCGGCGATCATCACATCTTGCGCTCCCCGCCGGATCAGCTCGACGGCCTCGCCGATCGCTTGGGTTGCCGCAGCGCACGCTGTCGTTACGGTCGAAGAGTAGCCGGTCAGCCGGTGGCGCAGCGAAATCTGCGACGCCGCCATGTTCGGCAGGATCATGGGGAAAAAGAGCGGGCTTACTTTCATTCCGCCGCGAGCGACGAGGGTGCGCATCTCGGCATCGATATTCGGAAAGCCGCCGTTCCCGTTGCCGATAAGGACCCCAATCCGGTCACGGTCTTCCGCCTCGGGACGCAGCCCCGCCGCTTGGATCGCTTGGTCTGCCGCCGCTACCGCCAGCTGCGTAAACCGCGCCATCCGGCGCGCCTCTTTGGCATCAAGATAGTTCCGCGGGTCGAAGGTGCGCACCTCAGCGGCAATCCGGCAGGGATAGTTGGTGGGGTCGGTGAGGGTCATCGGGCCGACGCCGGACTCGCCGGCGAGCAGGGCGGCCCAGAAGGCGTCAGGGCTTTCGCCGAGCGCGGTCATCGCGCCGAGGCCGGTAACGACGACGCGATGGCGAGCGCGACCCGGTCGGAGCGACTCGAGCAGCGGCCGCGCTTCGGGCGGACGCCCAAGCGCTTCTTCCGCTTCTTCGACCGCTTCCTCAATCGATTGTTCGAGCAGACTGCGGGGAGGGCGCGAGGCGGAGTACGGGTCAGCGGAGGTCATGGAGCCACCTCCCAGAACGCAGACGAGATCGGCAGGTGGAGGTAGGCGTGGGCTACCATCAAAGCGACCAATTGTACACCGCCGGCACGCCGCCGCTGCCGGCGAAGGAGGCGTCATGCCAGCCAGTGCCCCGCTGCGCGAAGCGCGGGACGTGCTTGCCCGCTGGATCGACGAGTCGCGCTGCTTTGTCATTTTCACCGGCGCGGGGATCAGCACGGAGTCGGGCATTCCCGACTTCCGTGGGCCAAACGGCATCTGGACTACGGTCAACCCGGCGCAGTATGACTTCCAAGCCTATCTCACCGACCCCGAGCTGCGCCGCCAGCGCTGGCGGGCCTACTGCGAGGGCGGGCTTGGCGCTTCCGCGGAACCGAATGCGGCTCACTACGCCGTCGCCGAGCTGATCCGGCTGGGGATCGCCGACTGCGTCATCACGCAAAACGTCGATGGGCTCCATACGCGCTCCGGCGTGCCGGATGACCGGCTGCTCGAACTGCACGGCAGCAACCGCTTTGCCAAATGTCTCTCCTGCTGGACACGCTATCCCCGCGAGGTGACCCTCGCATGGCCGCCTGATCCTGTCGCGGGAGTGCCGCTCTGCCCGGGCTGCGGCGGGCTGATGAAATCGGGCGGGGTTTCCTTCGGCGAGCCGATGCCTCCTGCCGAGACTGCCGAAGCGATCCGCCGCTCGCGCGCGGCCGACCTCTTTTTGGTCATCGGCTCCTCTTTGCTGGTGTACCCCGCCGCCGCGATGCCGGTATATGCCGTCGAAAGCGGCGCGCGGCTCGTCATCCTGAACATCGGGGAGACCCCGCTCGACCGCATCGCCGATCTTCGGATCGAGGCGAAGGCGGGCGAATTTCTCCCCGGCGTCGTGGAGCAGGTGAAGCGGCGGCGGGGGATCGCGTGAGGATCCTCGCTGTCGACGTCGGAACGGGCACCCAAGACGTTCTGCTCTTCGACCCGGCGCGGGAGATCGAAAACTGTCTTCAGCTGATCCTGCCGTCGCCGACGGTGGTTGTTGCGGAACGGATTCGCGCCGCGACCCGGCGCCGCGACCCGGTTGTGCTGACGGGCCGGCAGATGGGCGGAGGGCCCTCGGCGTGGGCGGCGCGCGACCATGCGCTCGCCGGACTGCCAATCGCCGCGACCCCTGAAGCTGCGACGACCTTCGACGACGATCTCGACCGTGTAAGGGAGATGGGGATCACGCTCGTCTCGGAGGAGGAAGCGGCGCGCTTGCCCGGCGTTCACCTCCGTCTCGGGGATATCGACCGCGCGCGGCTGCTCAGCATTCTTGCCGCCTATGACGTGCCGCCGCCTGAGGGGTGGGCGGCAGCGGTCTTTGACCACGGCGCTGCCCCGCCGGGCGTCAGCGACCGCGCCTTCCGCTTCGACTACCTCGCCAGTCGGATCGATGAGGGGCTGACTGGGCTCGGCTTCCTCGCGGCGGAGATCCCGCCGCAGATGAGCCGGCTCCGTGCCGTGGCTGCGGAACTGAACGAGAGCGGGCCGCTGCTGGTCATGGATACCGGGCCGGCGGCGGTGCTTGGGGCGCTCGATGACCCGGCGGTATGCTGCCCTGGCATTGTCGCGAACCTCGGCAATTTCCATACGCTCGCCTACGCGCTTGACGAAGACGGGATCGCGGGTCTCTTCGAGCATCACACGGGCGAGCTGACGGCATTCCAGCTTGAGCGCTTGCTCCGACGGCTCGCTGATGGCACGCTCACCAACCGTGAAGTGTTCGAGAGCCAAGGTCACGGCGCGATTGTGCGCCGTTCTCTCCCGCGGGCTCCTCTTGCAATTACCGGCCCGCGGCGGGCGCTCCTTGCTGGGTCGGCACTGCAGCCTTACCTTGCGGTTCCTCATGGCGCAATGATGCTCGCCGGCTGCTTCGGTCTGCTGCGCGCCTGGGCCGCCAAAGATGCTGCGGTGCGCGAACAGGTCGAGCGGCGTCTTGGCCCGGGGCGTCCCCTAAAGAGCGTGCGCTGATGCTTCTTAGGGGTGCGGGCGATCGCACTGTCGCTGCGACCGCTTGCTCTTCCCTGCCCGCCACGTTCGGTCATGCCGTCGTCGCGAGGCAGCCGACAGCTGCGGTGGCAACGCCGAGCGGCGGAGTTGCGTTGGGTAGGCGGCCGAGGTTGCCGCGCCGGCAGCCGGTTTGCAGCGACGCTGGCAGGCGGTGGGGTGTGCTTTTCAAGCGGGGCTGAGGTGATCTGGGACGCTGAGTGCGGCGGCGCGCTGCGGCTGACGCTGAACCGTTCAGCACGAACGGTTCACCCCCTGCCTCTATACTTCCATTGGTGACGTGATTCGAGGTGCTATGCGGGTCGTTGCCGTTTTCGCCTTCTGGCTCCTCCTTGTTGGCTGTGCTGCGCCGAGCGCTCCTGGGGCGGGCACGCCCCCCAGCGCAACACCGACCACGGCGCAAGTAGCGCGCGTCTCGCCGGCGCAGGCGAAGGCGATCGCCGACGGCGGCCGCGGCGTCATCATTGACGTCCGCACTGCGGCGGAATTTGAACAGCGGCGGATTGCCGGCGCGATCCATGCGCCCCTAGACGCCATTCAGGCGAACCCGCGGCTGCCGGTCCTCGCCGCCATCCCTGCCGACCAAGAGCTGATCCTCTACTGCACCTGACCGGCAGAAGAATCGAGCGCCCGGGCGGCGCAACTGCTCATCGGCGCGGGTCGGCCGGCCGACAAAGTGAAAGCGATCTTGGGCGGGTTCGCCGCTTGGCAGCGCGCTGGGCTGCCGACTGAGCCGTAAACCGAGGACATTTTCTCCCCGCTCGACCGGGGCACGGAAAGCAGTTCGTCGGCGCTGCACCGGCGCAGGCTGAGCAACTCGCAAGAGGGCCCCGGAGCGTTCTCCTTCGATTGGCAAAGCATCTCAGGGGAACCGGCGAACCAATGCGCGACCGGTGAGACGGACAGTCGGACGTCCCGCCTTCCCCTCGCGGAAGGGATAGAGGGGGACTGGACCACCCCCGCTGCTGGAGGGCGCACCCGCGCTGGGTCCTCCCCTTCGCCTCCTTATGCCTAGCCGGCAGACGCGACCTCTCTCCGCAGAAGGTTGCCCGCGGCCGAGGCGATATCCCGCGGTGAACGCTCGCCGTCTCGATCCGAGCGCCGTGCTGCTTCCGCAGGGAAGCCGCGCCGTTCTGAGGGCGCAGCGGACCTTTCGCAGGGTGAGCGCACTCGCGAACTGCTTCTCTGCGCGGGACCGGCCGCGCCGCCGCTCGCTCCTGCCGGCGGCGCGCCTGCGGGGCTCGGCGCGGGACGGCCGGTCAAGGTCCCGCTCTCTTGGAACGGCGCGCCTCACTTTCTCGCGGAGGCGGGCGATCATCCCCGCTCGGGGAAAAACGGTGACGAGGAGGGGGGACGCCAGCTGCTCGCGCTGAAGGGCGGCTGCTCATTCTTCGCGCGCGACTCTGCGGCAAGGCGCTGCTGGTAGGCGAGCATCCGCTCGCGCAGCGCAGGGTCGGAAGCGGCGAGGATGCGGACAGCGAGCAGGCCAGCATTGCGCCCGCCTCCGATGGCGACGGTCGCCACCGGCACGCCGGCGGGCATTTGGACGATCGAAAGCAGCGAGTCGAGCCCGGAGAGCGCTTGCGAGCGCACCGGCACGCCGATGACGGGCAGCGGTGTCACCGAGGCAAGCATGCCCGGCAGGTGCGCCGCGCCGCCTGCGCCCGCAATGATGACCCGTAGCCCGCGCTGGTGGGCAGTCCGCCCATACTCCATCATGTCGAGCGGCGTCCGGTGGGCAGAGACGACGCGGATCTCATAGGGAATAGCAAACTCTGCAAGCACGTCTGCTGCCGGCTGGAGAGTCGGCAGGTCGGAGTCGCTGCCCATCACCACGCCGACGAGCGGGGTCATGCCTCTTCCCCAAAGCGGATCGCGGCGGCGGCTGCGCGGGCCCGCGCGGCCGCTTCGCTCACCTCTGCGCCTGTCACCGTGATGTGGCCCATCTTGCGCCCGCGCCGCGCCATCGTCTTACCGTAGAGATGCACTGCCGCGCCCGGAACCGCGAGCGCATCGGCGAGGCCCGCCGGCTGGCCAGGACCGTCGCCGTCGGCGAGAAGGTTCACCATCACCGCTGCCGGGACGCGCGGGGAGGGGTCGCCGAGCGGCAGGCCGAGCACGGCGCGGACATGGTTCTCAAACTGTGAGGTGACACACGCTTCGATGGTGTAATGTCCGGAGTTATGCGGGCGCGGCGCGAGCTCATTCACGAGGAGCCGCCCGTCTTCCAGTTCAAACAGTTCAACGCCGAGCGCGCCGACCACGCCAAACGTCTCGGCGGCGCGGGAGGCGACCCGGACAACGTCCTCAGCCGCGCCGCAGGGGAAGCGCACCTCATGGCAGATATTGTCGCGCTGGATCGTATGGACGGGGGGATAGGCGACGATCTCTCCAGCGTCGCTGCGGACGACCATGATTGCGAGTTCGCGCCGAAAGGCGACCCAGCCCTCGACATACAGCCCGCCCGGCCGCGCGGCGAAGGCGGCGAGCGCGGCAGCAGCCTCCTCCGGACCGCGCACGACCCGGTTGCCGCGGCCGTCGTAGCCGCCCCGCCGAGCTTTCAGCACGAGCGGCCAGCCGAGCGCCTCACCGGCTGCCACGAGGTCAGCCGCCGTCTCGACCGGCCGAAACGGCGCCACCGCAAGGCCCGCCTTGGCGAGCGTCTCCTTCTGAACCAGTTTGTCCTGGATTCGCCGGAGGGTAGCAGCGCCGGGGCGGACCCGCACGCCGGCCGCCTCCACCGCGGCGAGCGCGGTCGCGTCGACGAACTCGTGGTCGAGCGTGAGCGCGTCGAGATCCCGAGCGAACCGGACAAGGGTTGCCGGGTCGTCCCAGTCGCCTACCGTTTCGTGGGCGCCGGCAAGAGCAGCAGGGCTGCCGGGGGAGCGCTCGAGGACCTGCACGATCGCGCCGAGGCGGTGGGCCGGCGGAACCATCATGCGCGCAAGCTGGCCGCCGCCGACAACCCCAAGGCGAAAAGGACGGCGACAGCGTGCACGCGCGCCGAGGTCGCCGCGGCGCTCCTGTTCCGGCTGAACGGTGCTTGCTCCCATCATGTTGGCGGGCGAGGAATGTTGACTGCAGCGCGAGTGTAGCCGATTATGGAACGAGTTGCGGGCCTCCTGCCGTTAACCATTCGAAACTTGGCGCGCCGACCAGCGAGGAGAGCCGTTCATGGACTCGCAGTCTCCGTCGCCCCTCCCTTTGGCGCCCCTCCTCTCTCCGTCGACCCGCTGTTTTCACTGTGCGGCCGAGCTGCCGCCCGGAGCGAATTTCTGCCCCGGCTGTGGAGCGGTTCCCGGCCTGACCGCTGAGACTGAGCGGGGCTATATCGCCTACCTGCTGGCAGCGGTTGATGACTGGCTGCGGGCGCGCCTGATCGGCCCGCCGCTCGCCGACCGCATGACCGCTCCCTACCGCGCTCGGCTGGGGATCGCGGTCGCGGCGCCGGCTCCGGTCACGCCGCCAGCCGCTCCTGCTCCTCCTCGCCAGCCGGTCAATTTCACCGTCATCTGGGCGAACGCGCTGCTCTATCTCGGCGCGTTCTTCGTCGTCATCGCCTCCCTCTTCTTCCTGCTGCTGATTGAGAGCAATCTCGGCCGAACGGTCGTCGTGGGAGTGCTCGCCGGGCTTTTCTTCGTGACTGGGCTGATTGCCCGCCAGATCGCGCCGGTGCGGTCGGCGGGCATCGTCTTCACCGCTGTCGGCGCGCTGCTGGTGCCGATCGTCTTTCTCGCCTTCATCAACTGGCTCCGAGACGTCGGACCTCTTTCCGAAACCCAGCTCTGGCTCTTCGCCTCGCTCGCCTGCTTTCTGCTCTACCTCGCCTTCACGCTGGCTCGGTTCGGCCTGTTCTACGCCATCCTCACCCTGATCGCGTTCTCCTCGGTCGTCCAAGCGGCGCTGGCGGTCGCCGACCCGGTTCCGGAGTGGGCGGCGAGCTGGTGGGCGGCGGAAGCGCTTGTCCTGATGGCGCTCCACGTCGGGCTGCGCCGCTGGCTGCGGCCGCTCTTCGGACCGCTGATCCTCGGGTGGTCGCTCTTCTGGGCGATCGTCGCTTTCGTCGCGGCGATCCCGGCAAGCCTCTGGCCGAGCGACCCTGCTCCCGGCGTCTGGCCGTTTGTCTTCCTTACCCTCACGTTCATCGTGATGGCGTGGGGCATCGGCGACCCGATCAGCCCCTTGCTCGCCGGCCTCCTCATCCATGTCGCATCGGCCCAGACGGTGCGCTGGGCGGAGGGACCGGAGTGGGTCGGCTCGCTCGCGAGCATCGCGATCGCGAGCGGGCAGATTGCGTTCTGGTGGCTGCGCCGGGGGACGATCCTCGGGCGAGAGCAGCTGGTGATCGGGATCGGTGTCGCCCTCGTGGCTCTCTTCCCCCCGATCTTCGCCGAGACTCAGGGCATTGGCGCCGCCGCGGGACTGTATGTCACCGCACTGCTCAGCGCGACAGCCATTTTGACCCGCCGATCCTGGCTGCTCGCTGCGCCGGCGCTCTCGCTTCTCCCCGCGTGGTTCTGGCTGCTCGACGCGCTGCCGCTCGACCTCGAGGGGGCAGCGAACGCAGGGCTCGGCTATCTTGTCCTTGTCGTCGGCATCACGGCGCTGGCGCTGGCGCTGCCGCTGCGTCTTTGGGGGTGGCGGTGGATGCTCGGCGGTATCGCAGCCGTCTATGCCCTGTTCGTCGCTCTGCTGACGGTCGAGCAGGCAGGACATTCGGCGGTTGCGGCGTGGTCAATAACGCTGCTCGCCGCCGCGGCCGTGGCGCGCTGGCGCGTGTTGTGGCTGCTTGGGGGTGTCGCCCTCGCTCTCGTCGGCGCTGCAGCGGCCACGGCGCGCTGGCTGGGCGCTCCCCAAGAGACGGGCGGGCCGCTCATCGCGACCCTTGCGGTCGGCTGGGTTCTCGCCGGACATGCGCTCGGCGACCACCTCGGCCGCTGGGGGCTGGCGGCGCGCCTGGTCGGATTGGCGACAGGGCTGTTTGCGGTCTTTGTCGCCGGCGCCATCCAAGGCGAAGCGCTTGAGGAGGAGCGCCGCCGTCTTGCCGGACATCTGACCTCGTTCGTGATCTTCGTGCTGGCGCTGCTCATCGGCCTCGAAGTGCGCTGGCGTCGGCTGGCGCTCTATCCGGCGAGCTTCCTTGCCCTCTGCGCGCTCCTCTGGGAGCTGGGGGTGTTCGAAGTCGACAACCCGCAATGGTATGCCGTGCCGGCTGGTCTCTATTTTGGGGGCGTAGCGTTCCTCAGCGCCCGGGACCGCGACCTTGGCGCGACGGCGCCGGTGCTGTCAGCGCTGGCATGGGTGATCGGGGCGCTCGTGATCGGGCTGACCTCCCTCTCGCAGACGTTTGGCGAGGAGGGGCTTCGCTATGGCCTCATCCTGCTCGCCGAGTGTTTCGCGCTGCTGGGGGTGGGCGCTGTGGTGCGGAGCCGGGCCTTGTTGGCAACGACGGTCTTGCTAATGGTGCTCGCCGGGCTCCGCCTGCTGTTCGCCGAGCCGGGCTTCATTCCGTTCGTGCTGTTCTTGGCCGGCCTTGCGCTCCTTGCAGGCGGCGTGATCGTCCTCGCGGTGGTCGGATGGCGACGCGCGCGCGGAACATCGCCAGAGGAGCCGCCGGGCAGGCCGCCGATTGCGGGGGCAGGTCCCCCATGATAGCATGCGCGGGCGAACAGCCCGCGGGACGGGTGCGCCTCCTCTCTCGCTGGTCGGGGAGCTGTCGATGGATCAGCTGCGCGCCACGATCCGAGCGCGTCTTGCCGCGCTCGGCCTCTCCGCCCGTCAAGCGTCGATCCGCGCCGGCTTGAGTCACAACACCCTGCGTGTCATTCTCGCCGGTGCCCGTCCTACCGCGGAGTCGTGCGACGCCCTCGAGCCCGTGCTTGGGCTTAGCCCCGGCACGCTGCGGCGGCTCGCTGGCTGGCCGGTGGACGAGCGCCGCACCGACCCAGACATTGAATACGCCATGCGCCTGCTGCGGCTCGCGCGGCCGGAGCTGCGCCAAGCTGTCATCGGGTTTCTTCTGGTCAATCTGACCCCTCCAACGAGAGTGTCCGCCGCGCCGCGCCGCCCTGTGCGCTCTGACTAACTCTCCCTGCTCGATCGCGTATCATCGCCGCATCTTGGCCCGAGGAGCGCCGCTATGTCGGACCATATCTACAAAGTGATCGAAGTCGTTGGCACCTCGACCGAAAGCATCGAAACCGCGATCCGGAATGCCATTGGCCGTGCGAACCAGACCCTCAGAGGCCTCGATTGGTTTGAGGTGCGCGAAATCCGCGGCTCGATCCACGACGGCGCGGTCGGCTGGTTTCAAGTGAAGGTCGGCATCGGCTTCCGGTTGATGGACGAGAGCGAACTCGAAAGCGACTAGGCGCTGTCAGCCGAGACGCAGTTCGAATGAGCGATCTCCGTGCTCGGCATGGCACGACCTCTCCTGACCGCGGCCGGGCCGTTTCCGTCCAGTGGGGGAGCGGCTCGCCTTGTGGGAGCGAGGGGCTGCCCTGCCCTCAGTTGCCGCCGCCCGGCGGTCCCCGGGGAGCGCCAGTGAAGGCGCAGCGTTCGCCCGCGCTCCTGGCGGCAACAGTTGTCCGGGCACGACGGCGATGAGCGGGGGCTCAGGCGCCCCATCGTCGGCGCGCCTCCCGGTCTTCGACCCGGTCGCTCTCGGGGCGGCGCTCTTGGAGGCCGACGAGATGGTTCTCGGGGTCGACGAAGTAGGCGATGCGGCCGAAGGGAATGTCGAAAGGAAGGTTGACGAAATCGACCCCCTTCGCCTGCAGGTCGGCGACGAGGGTATCGAGATCGCGCACCCGCAGCACCGGGGTGTTTGTCACGTCGCCGCGGTCGGCAGGACGCGGCTGCGGCGATGAGCCGGGGGAGAGCTCAAGGAGGACCCCATCGCCGAGGCGCATCAGCGCGTTCGTCTCGCTGTAGCTGACCGCGACCTCTAACCCGACGACGTCGCGGTAGAAAGCGATCTGGGCGGGCACGTCGAGCGAGCGGAAGACGATCCAGCCGATGTGCTGGATATCGGGCGGCAGCGGCGCGACCCCGTCGATCCGGGTCTCGCCGGCGTCCCACCGCCGCCACGCCTCGCGGTCTTCGGGACGGTCGGAGGTGCGGTACCGTTCCTGCAGGCCGGTGACGTTGCCGAGCGGGTCAAGGAAGTAGGCGAGGTGGTTGTGCTCGCGCTCAAACTCATTGATAAAGCGGACACCCGCCTCGCGCAGTCTTTGGATTGTTCCGCGAATGCCGTGGACACGGAAGATCGGCACGCAGGGCGCCTGGGCGCGGTCGGTATATGCGGGGTTCGGCTGGCCGCCAGGGGCGATCTCGAACACCGTCGCTTCGCCCGCCCAGAACTGCACCGCCTCCCCCTGCTCGCGGAGGACGGGCAGACCGACTGTGTCTCGAAAGAAAGCCGCCAGCCGCTCAACGTCGTGCGTCCGCCGGACGAACCAGCCGAGTCCGATGATGGGGTCGCGCACCGTTCTCTCCTCTCGCGCCGGTCGTTCGGCGCAGGGTGATCGAGCGGCGATCAGCCAAGCAGCCCGAGCGTCCGCAGCCCCTCCTCGACGGTCGGCACGCGCCGCGCCCACTCGACTGGCAGCCGAAAGCCAGGGAGCGCCGCCGACCCGTACACGCCTTCCGCCGGCTCGATACGCTGAGAGCGTCCGTCGCCCGCGCGCTGGTAGAAGCGCGGCACGCCGGCGACTTGGTCGATCACCCACTACTCCTGCACGCCGGCAGCTTCATACTCGCGCAGCTTGGTAACGCGGTCGCGCTCGATGCTGTCAGGCAGGACAATCTCGACGATCAGGTCGGGCGGTCCATCGACGAAGCTGCGCCGCAGCCGGCTGCGGTTGGCGGTCGAAAGAGAGAGAAGGTCGGGCGCGCGGGCCGTGGAGCCGAGCCGAACGGTCATCTCGGTGCGAACGATGCCAAGTCGCCGTGTCTCGACGAAGAGCCACATCAGGCCCGGCAGAATGGTCTGGATCGCGGAGTGCGCGTCGTGCAACGGCGTCAGGACAATTACCTCTCCCTCAACCCACTCCGCCTTGAGTTCGCCGGTGTCGAGCTGCAGGAACTCCTCGAACGAGGTGGGGCCGGCGGGAAGCGCCGGAACCGCGATCGCGGGGACGGGGACCTGCAGGACCATCGGTCGTTCTCCCTCAACCGCAAGCATACTTCACTGCGCTCCGAGGGAGAACGACCTGCGGCAGCGCTTCACGCCAGCGCCGGATGGCGCGGCTTGCGTGCCAGTCCCATCGCGACGATGCCGAGCAGGCTGACGAGGACGAACGCCGCGAAGGGAAGCGCGTAGCTGCCGGTCAGGTCGTAAGCGACCGCAGCGAGGAAGGGGCCGAGAGCGTTGCCCATCAACTGTACCGGCATCGCGACCCCCCGGATGGCGCCGAGCGACCCGCGCCCGAAATACTCGGCCCAGACACTCTGCTGGAGCGTAACGTAGCCGCCGAAGGCGACGCCGTAGAAGATCGCGAAGCCGAGCAGCATCCACGAGGCTGCCAGCCAGAGGAGCAGCGCCGCGCCGACGGTTGCGCTGGCAAAGGCGAGCATGTAGGTCGGCCGCACGCCGATCCGGTCGGCGACGAGGCCCATGCCGATAGTGGCGACCATGCTGACGAAGCCCATGCCGGCGAGCGTTCCGACGGCGATGTCGGGCGGATAGCCCTTGTCGAGAAGGTAGGGCGCGAGGTGGAGATTGAAAGAAGCGGCCGTGAACCAGGCGCAGAAGCCACTGAGCGCCACAAACCAGAGCGAGGTCGTCCGCACGGCGTCGCGGAGGGTCCAGGAGCGCTCGGGCAGGGCGGCGCGCGGCCGGGTTGATGAGCGCGCTTCGAGCGGGGACAGGCCGACATCCTGGGGAGCGCGGATCGTCAGCAGCGCCGGGATGGGGACCGCAAGCAGGAGGATCATGACCCCGAGCGCGGCCCAGCCAGCGCGCCACCCATGCTCGAAGATGAGCGCCGCAATGCCGAGCGGCAGGACCCAGCTGCCGAGCCGCCAAGCGCTGGCGATGATCCCGAAGGCGAAAGCCCGTTTGTGCGTGAACCAGTTTGAGACGACGACCGTCGTGGCGATCCCGGTGCCGCCGTTCGCCGCGATGCGGGCGAGGGCATAGCAGAAATAGAACCAGACGAGGTTCGGCGTGACGGCGAGGGCGAGGATCGCGATGCCGAGGAGCGCCGAGCCGGCGACGAGGGCGAGGCGTGGCCCGACGCGGTCGACAAGCGCGCCGCCAAACGGCGCGACAATGGCGGCGGCGAAGGTCGAGATGACGACAACGCCGGAGAACTCGGTGCGGCTCCAACCAAACTCCTGCGTCATGGGCAGGAGAAAGAGGGTGAGCACCGGGTTGAAGGTCGGCATCTCGCAGAAGGTGACGACGAAGCTGGCGACGACGATCGCCCAGCCATAGAAGATGCCTCGCTTCGAGAAAGCGCGGACGAGGAACGGCGCGTTCGGGAGGGCACGCGCCGGCGAGCCTGTTGTCACAGTAGTCAGTATACGTCCTCTCTCGGAAGCGAGCGGGGTTGGCGGCCTCGGAGCGCTCGGCGCAACCCCGAGCGCGGGTCGCCCGCTTCCGGCCCGCCAGCAGTTCGGGCGGCGAGGCGGCCGACGCGAGGAGCCAAGAGAGCCCGCGCTGCGCTTTTCCCAGCAGGCACAGTGAGGGCGGCTTCCTCCTCGCCGCGGCGCAGGCGCGCCGCCGCTTGCAGAGCAGCGCGGGCGCGGCTCAGGAGTGCGCCTCTTCGGGGATGGCGAGGCGTGCGATCGCGGCGTCGAGCCCGAGGATCTCGAAGAAGGTGCGGCCGGTCGCGACCTGAGCGCGCCACTGTGCCAGCTGCTCGCGGTAGCGGCGCGCGTGCTCGACCGCCTCCGGGATGCGTTCCCGCGGGATGACGATCACGCCGTCGCTGTCGCCGTGGATCAGGTCGCCGGGCGAGACCAGCCGACCGCCGCAGCGGACCGGGACGTTGATCCAGCCGGGCCGCTCCATCGTGCTCCAGCCCGGGTGGGCGCCGCGACAAAACACCGGGATGGGCAATGCCGCGATCGAGTCGTGGTCGACGATCAGACCGTCGATGACGATAGCCGCAGCACCCCGCAGCCGGGCAGTGTGCGTCATCCCCGCGCCGAAGAGGGCGCAGTCAGTGCGTCCGCCGCCGTCCACCACCAGCACATCGCCCGGGGCGAGGAGGGTCGCGGCGTACAGGGGGATGAGGTGATCGATGCCGTCAGGCTTCGCGGTGAACGCTGGGCCACAGACCCGGACACCGCGTTGGAGCGGCTTGATCTGCCAGTCCATCGCCACGCCCGCGCCGAAGGCGTCCGGACCGGCGAGGCCAGTAGTGGGGACCTCCCGCAACGCCGCGAGGTCAGCGTCGCTGGGGCGCGGAATGTCGCGGACGATTCGATAGTGCATCGCTCCTCCCGGACGTGCTGCTGAGGAAGCGTATCGCATCCCCTCGGCTGCCCTGCTGGCCGCTCTCGGATTCGAGTACCCTCCGCGCAGAGATGGAGACGACAGCGCGGCTGCTCTCGCTCAGTGTCGGTCAGCCGGTGTCGCCTCGCACTCGCCGCGCGACGGGCCTGACAGCGTTCGGCAAGCGGCCAGTCGCTGGGAAGCGGCTGCTGTCGGCGACGGGCGTCGAGAGCGACGTGCAGGCCGACCTCGCGGTTCACGGCGGGTCGGCGAAGGCAGCCTGCGTCTATTCAGCGGAGCATTATCCGTTCTGGGCGGCCCGCCTCGGCCGACCCCTCGACACGCCGTCGTTCGGCGAGAATTGCACTGCTGTCGGCCTTCTTGAAGACGGCGTCTGCATCGGAGATGTCTACCGCATGGGCGAGGCGCTCGTCGAAGTGAGCCAGCCTCGCCAGCTGTGCGTCACGCTGGCGGCGTGGAACGGCGAGCCGCGGTTGGCGCGCTGGGTGCGGCAAACGGGGCGCACCGGCTTCTCTTTCCGGTGCCTCCCGCCGGGGTTCGTCGAAGCGGGCGACCCGATCACGCACGTCGCGCGTCCCTTCCCGGGGGCGACGATCGCCGAAGCGAACCGGCTGATGCGCCGCGGCACGCTCGACCGCGCCGGGCTGGAGCGGCTGCTCGCCGTGCCGGGCCTGCCGGGGGCGTGGCGGCAGACGGTTGCCCACCGTCTCGCTGGCCTCGCTGCGCGCGGCGCCGCACCGTCGAGGGAAGTCGCCGAGGAGCGCTGCTCGGCTCGCGCGGTATGCCTGTCGGAGCAGCGGGCACCCAGCAGAGAGCAGGCGACAGTCAGCAAAGGGGCTGCCGAGCGCGCAGGACGATGGACGCCGGCTCACCGGTGCAGCGCAGTCTCCGCGGCTCGTCTGGACGCAGCAGCTGGCGGCGCGGTCTGCTACCCTCACGTTCTGGCTCGCTGCCTCGCGACCGGCGCGGCCGAACGCACCGGCACTTCTCACTGGGAGATATCGCTTGGGGGAGGGCTGTTTGGGGGCTCAGCTGCCGCAGAACGTCGCAGCAGACGACCCGCGTTCCCGCGCCTCTCGAGGGGGGCATCGGCCCTGGGGCGTCGGCGCGCGGCGCGTGGCGGCGGCGGTCATTCCAGCGCTGCTCGGCTGGCCGACCGGCGGTCTGAAAATTCTCAGCGTGGACGATGGCGCGGCGCACGCGTGGCTGCGGCGCTTTGCTGGGCGGCGGCCGGTGATCAGTATTGCCGCTGCGCCAGCGGCAATTCGCCGCGCCCGACGCTCGGGCAGCCGGGCCGCCTTGGCGAGCCTCGAGGCGCTCCCGTTCCGCAGTGAACGGTTCGACCTGATCTACGGTGCCGCGAGGATCCAACACCTTTCCGATGAGCGGCGAGCGCGGCTGGTGGCGGAGTTTTGGCGCGTCCTCCGGCCTGGCGGTGCCATTCTCTGGGTGGGCAGCGCCGCGCCAGGGTCGTTCGACTGGCATCGGTTCTCCACTGAGCTCGAGGCGGCCGGGTTGACGCCCGTTGTGGTCGGCGCGGTCGGCGTGCTCCCGGCGATCATCGGGCGCTGGAGCGAGAGCGGCGGGGCGAGGGGGAGCAAGGAGGGGTTCCCCCATCCGTTCCGCAAGTGGGGCCGCCTTGGCCGGCTCGCGCTCGCCATTGGGGGGGCAGCCGAAGCGGCGGCGTTCCGGGTGCGCGGGCAGCTGCCGACGCGCGGCGCGCTGTCGCTCGTCGGCGCTCTCAAGGTCGTTCCGTTCGAGCGCGCCTGACGAGCGCGCGCTCTCTGCTGCTGCAATAGGTCCGACTGCCCCAACGCACAGCCCGCTGCCCGGGGACGGTGAGCTGTTTGACGGAGGGCGCCTGCTGCGGCAGGGGCGCGCTGGCGCGGCCCGCGCCCGTGCTGCACGGAGGCCGCTCCCTGCGCGAGAGATGACAAAGGGGGCGCCGACCGTCTATTGGCGCGGGAAGGGCGCTGTTTCGGCACGGGCGCGGCGCTGTTGCTCAGAAGCGGAAAAACGCAGCGGCCCGCCAGCGGCGGGCCGAGAAAGGGTTGGACGGTTTGCTCGCGAAGCTGCGGCGCGACGGGATCAGGCGGTCGCCTCGCTCGGCGTGCTTGCGGTGGTGTCGATAGCAGGTTTGCCGGTGCTGATACTGATGCGGCGTGGGCGTTCCGCTTCCGCCTTCGGCAGGCGAACGGTCAGCAAGCCGTTCTCAAAATGGGCGCTGGCATGGTCGGCATCGACGCCGAACGGCAAAGCGATCGCGCGCCCGAAGCGCCCATAGGCGATCTCGCGTCGCGCCCAGCGGCCGTTCTTCTCTTCCTGCGGCGGTTTCGCTTCGCCGCGGATGATAAGCGCCTCTGGCGTGGTCGTGATCTCGACATCATTGGGGTTGACACCGGGCAGCGCCATCGTCACGCGCAGCTCATCGTCCCCCACGAAGACATCGGTTGGGGGCGTCGTCACGTCATAGCGACCGCCGCCGCCAGAGAAGACTTCTTCGAGCATGCGGTCCATCTGGCTGCGCATCTGCGCCAGTTCTCGCCACGGATCCCAACGGGTCACCATTGTTCGCTCCCTCCTTGCTTCTGCCCGGCACTGGGCGGGGCAGGTGCGGCTCTCCGATGAGCCGGGATATCACTTCCACCTCTGATATACTGACAGAAGATGTGGCTGTCAAGTGATCTTACAAAGCTCTAATACAGAGTTTGACAAAGTCATTATCAAGGTGTACAGTACTTGTGGCAGGTCGACCGGTTCGTCCGGTCGCAATTCAGCGCAGCTGGAGCAGACCTTGGCCAGCCGAGATTACTACGCGATCCTTGGTGTCCCGCGGACAGCGTCGGAGAAAGAGATCAAGGCGGCGTTCCGCAAGCTCGCGCGGAAATATCACCCGGATCTCAATCCGGGAGATAAGAGTGCGGAAGAGCGCTTCAAGGAGATCAACGAGGCGTACGAAGTGCTCTCCAACCCGGAGAGCCGCAAAAAGTATGACCAGTATGGTCATAACTGGAAACATGCTGACCAGTTCGAGGCAGCGCGGCAGGCGAGCCAGCAGGCGTCTCGCGCGCGCAGCGGCCGCACGGCCGCGTTCGACTTCGAGGAGTTCTTCTCTCCGGGCGGAGGCGGCGGCTCCGGCTTCGCCGACATCTTCGAGCAGCTCTTCCGGAGCGACACGCGTCGGGCGGGGACAGGCACCCGACGCGCGGCGACGCGCGGCCAAGATATCGAACACCCGATCGAGGTCTCGCTTGAGGAAGCGTTCAACGGGACAACCCGGACGCTGGAACTGACCAGCGAGCAGGTATGCTCGCTCTGCGCTGGCAGCGGCCGCGCTGGCGGCAAGCCGTGTCCGGAATGCTTTGCCACCGGCTTGGTCGCGAGGCCGAAGCGGATTGAAGTGAAAATCCCGCCTGGCGTCACGACGGGCTCGCGGGTGCGGATCGCCGGCGAAGGAGGAGCGGGGCTGGGTGGCGGCCCGAAAGGCGATCTCTACCTCGTCATCTCGGTCCGCCCGCATCCCGTGTTCGAGCGGAAGGGGGACGACCTGTATGTCGATGTCTCCGTCCCGCTGGTCGATGCTGTGCTCGGCGGCGAAGTGCTCGTCCCAACGCTGAAGGGAACGCGCTTGGCGCTGAAGATCCCGCCCGAGACCCAGAACGGCCGGGTTATCCGGCTTGCCGGTCAGGGCATGCCGAAGCTCGGCGGCGGTCAGCGCGGCGATCTCTATGCCAAGGTCAACGTTGTGCTGCCGACGAACTTGACACCTGCCCAGCGCTCGCTCTTCGAGCAGCTTCGAGCGTCGCTAGGACGGTGAGCCATGCAGAAGCAGTATGACGATGAGCCGTGCTATGTGATTAGCGTTGCCGCGCGCCTCCTCGGCGTTCATGCGCAGACCCTGCGCTACTACGAACGGCTCGGGCTGGTAGAGCCGTCGCGCTCGCGCGGGAATATTCGGCTCTATTCCGCTCGGGATATCGAACGGCTGCAGCAGATCAAACGCTTGGTCGACGACCTTGGGGTCAACCTCGCCGGCGTCGAGGTGATCCTCCAGCTAAGCGAGAAGGTTGCCGCCCTCGAGCGCGAACTGCGGGCAGCGCGCGAGGAGCTTGAGCGGCTGCGCGCCCAGCGCGAGAGCGAGACGCACGTCAGCTGACCTCGATCATGACGCTCCGCTCGACGTCAACGGCAGTCTGCCGCCGTTGACGCAGCGTGTCGGTCGGGGCGATGACTGGTCACCCCGGAGGAACCCAATGATTCGACAAGACCGATTCACCGAGCAAGCCCAAGAGATACTGAGCGCGTCGCAGGAGATCGTTCGACGCTACCGCCATACCCAATGGGATGTCGAGCATGTCCTGCTGGCGATGCTGGAGCAGCGCGAGGGGATCGCCGGGGAGATCATGCGCAAGCTCGGCCATGACCCCGCCGATCTCGCTGCCCGAGTCCAGCTTGTGCTCGCGAACGCGCCGCGCTCGGGCGACGCTGTCCAGCTCTACGCGACCCCGCGCCTCACTCAACTGCTCGAAGCCGCTCAGCAGGAGGCGGACCGCCTCCGCGACGAATATATCGGCGTCGAGCATCTGCTGATCGCGATCGCCAATGAGCGGCGCGGCGAGGCGGCACGGCTGCTGCGTGAGTTTGGCATCGACCAAGAGAAGATCTACCGCGCTTTGCGTGACATTCGCGGGGCGCATCGCGTTACCGATCAGCGCGCCGAAAGCCGCTATCGGGCGCTCGAGAAATACAGCGTCGACCTGACGGCGCTCGCCAAGGCCGGCAAGCTTGACCCCGTTGTCGGGCGTCAGACCGAGATCCAGCGCGTGATGCAGGTGCTCTGCCGGCGGACGAAGAACAATCCCGTGCTGATCGGCGATCCCGGCGTCGGCAAGACAGCCATCGTCGAAGGGCTCGCGCAGCAGATCGCGAGCGGCGATGTCCCGCGCTCGCTCAAAGATCGGCGCGTGATCGCCCTCGACCTTGGCGCGATGGTCGCGGGGAGCAAGTTTCGCGGCGAGTTTGAAGAGCGGCTGAAAGCGGTGATGGAAGAAGTGAAGGCTGCCAGCCGCGAGATCGTCCTCTTCATCGACGAGCTGCATACTGTTGTTGGCGCTGGCGCTGCTGAAGGGGCAATCGACGCCTCCAACATGCTGAAGCCGGCGTTGGCCCGAGGGGAGCTCCAAGCGATCGGCGCGACGACCGTCGATGAATACCGGCGGTACATCGAGCGCGACCCGGCGCTGGAGCGGCGTTTCCAGCCGGTCATGATCGGCGAACCGAGCGTCGACGAGACGATCGCTATTCTCCGCGGGCTGCGGCCGAAGTATGAGGCGCATCATCGCGTCCGCTATACCGATGGCGCCCTCGAAGCCGCCGCCAAGCTGTCGGACCGCTACATCACCGACCGGTTCTTGCCGGACAAAGCGATCGATCTGCTCGATGAGGCAGGAAGCGCCGTGCGCCTTGCCTTGGAGACGACGCCGCCGGCGATCCGAGAGTTGGAGCGCACCGTCGAACGGCTGCGCGCTGAGGAGAACGCCGCAGCCGCCGCCCACGACCCCGACCGGGTCGCCGCGCTCGTTGCCGAACGTCGGGCTGCAGAGGACCGGCTGATCGAGGCGCAGCGCCAGCGGCAGCAGGAGCAGCACAGCGACCCCGTTGTCGACACTGAGGATATCGCTGCCATCGTCGCCAAGTGGACGGGGATCCCGGTCAATCGGATGCTTGAGACTGAGATGACCAAGCTGCTTGACATGGAGGCGCGCCTCCACGAGCGGGTGATCGGGCAGGACGAGGCGATCGCGGCGCTGGCCGATGCCATCCGTCGGGCGCGCGCCGGCCTGAAGGACCCGAAGCGGCCGATCGGCTCGTTCATCTTCCTTGGCCCCACGGGCGTCGGCAAGACAGAGCTCGCCCGCGCGCTCGCGGAGTTCCTCTTCGATGACGAGGACGCCTTGATCCGGCTGGATATGTCGGAATACCAAGAGCGGCATACCGCGAGCCGCCTGACGGGCGCGCCGCCCGGCTATGTCGGCTACGAGGAAGGCGGCCAGCTGACCGAACAGGTGCGCCGCAAACCGTACAGCGTCGTTCTGTTCGATGAGATCGAGAAGGCTCACCCGGATGTTTTCAACACGCTCCTGCAAATCCTCGAAGATGGCCGGCTGACGGATGGGCAGGGACGAACGGTCGACTTCAGGAACACTGTCATCATCATGACGAGCAACTTGGGCACGAGCGCTCTGCAGCAAGGGGCGCTCGGCTTCCGCACCGACCGCGACCAGCGCTCGCAGGTCGAGCGGCTGCGCGCCGCGGTGGAGGAGGCGCTGAAGCGCACCTTCCGGCCGGAGTTTCTCAACCGGATCGACGAGATCATCGTCTTCCATCCGTTGGCAGAGGCGGACATTACCAAGATTGTCGACCTGATGGTGCGGCGCGTCGTCGCCCAGCTCGCGGAGCACCGCATCACGATTGTCCTGACCGACGAAGCGAAGGCGTGGCTCGCGCGCAAGGGATATGACCCGACGTTCGGGGCGCGGCCGCTGCGGCGGACAATCCAACGGTCAATCGAGACGCCCCTCTCGAAGCTGCTCCTCAAGGGCGACGTGAAGCCAGGCGACACGGTGATCGTCGGCGTCGGCTCGGACGACGCGCTCACCTTCACCCGCGAGGAGGCGGCTGTCGCGGCGGCCTAAAGAAAGCGGCGTCCTCTGCTGCCGACTGCAGCGGCCGAACAGCGCAGCCTGCGAGCGCTCGCCTTGTGGCCGGCAAGGCGGGGCGCCCGGTGACCGCGAGCGCCGGGTCGCAGGGCGGCGCGCTCGTCAGGCGCTCGGTGTTCGCGGAGAGGAGAGGGGCGCGTCTTTCCTGCCGACTGCCCTCGCGCAGGGCGCGGCGGCCGAACGCGGGGTGGCAGGGAGACGCGCCGTGTCGCCCGGCAGAGCGCGCGTCCGGAGCGTCAGCTGAGGCGCTCGAAGAATTCCCACTGTTCGCCGTCCCGGCCGTGGAAGGTTGCGAAGCGAACGCGCCCAAAAGGCGGCATCACTGCGTCGAAGGGGCCGGCAATCGGCGTGGCGCCAAGCGACGTGACGAGCGCGCGCGTCGTTTCTAGGTCGTCGGTTTCTAGGGAGATCGAGAGGATGCCGATGTTGGGCGGCACGGCGCGTTCGGTGAGGGGCTGACCGTCGGTCCCGAGATAGCGCGAGAACTCGATCCGGCCGTTCGGGGCGTGCGGGGAGATGAAATTGACGTTGTGCACGCGAATATCCTCTGCCGTGCCGAGGAAATGCCCCATTCCCTCCAAGATGACATCAAAGAGAACGCGGAAGCCGAGCCCTTCTAGGAAGCGGCGCATCCACGCCTCGTCGGCGACGTGGATCGCTACCGACTGCACCTCGCTCGCTTCGGTCTCCTGCCAGCCGAGGGTGCCTTCGAGGTTGCCCATCACCTCGAAGACATCAAGAAGCACGCCATCGGGGTCGTAGGCTTGAGCATCCCACGCCTGAATATCCTCGTTCACTTTCCAGAAGAGCGGCGCCGACTTCGGCGCGGCGCCGGCGGCGAGCAGGCGTTGCCAGCCGCTCTTAATGTCGCGGTAGCGATAGTTGACGGCGTAGTGGCCGAGATCGTGGAGGCGCTCATAGCTGCCCCAGATGCGTTCGCCGGGTCGATCAAACTGGACAAGGCGGAGAAGCCCAGAATGCCGGTCGGGCAGCCCTAGGATGACTGCGTCGCCGCGCAGTCCGGCCGGCATTCGCCATGCCGCTTCGAACGCCGGGCCAGTAATGTGCATCCGGCCGTGCTCGACGAACCCGAACGCCTCCTGGTAGAAGCGGACCGCCCGCTCCAGCCGCTCGACCCCTTGGGTGACGAACTTGATCTCGCTGATCACGGTGTCCTCGCTGCATCCGTCCGCGAGCATTGTACTCAGCCCGCGCAAGCGGCCGGCGCTGCTGCCATGGCGGTGCTGAGAGCGGCAAGAGAGCGGGACACAGCGCGTTAGCGGGAACGCGCAGGAGCGCGACTAGAATTACGCAAGCGGTCTTGGAGCGGCGACAGAGGAGGCGATGAGAGCGTGATGAGCGATGCGGCGCTCGGCGGCGCTGCCGCGGCGAGCGGTCGTCCCTGATGGGCCGAGCAGTGAGCCGGCTCCTTGCTGGGCTCGTCGCCGCGGCCTTCTGCGCCCTCGCGTCAGGTGTCGCAAGCGCGCATCCGCTCGGCAACTTCACCGTCAATCGGCTCTCGATCATCGAGCTGCGTCCCGATTCGATTGCGGTCCGCTATATCCTCGACATGGCGGAGATCCCGGCGCTTCAAGAGAAGCTGGCTATCGATCGCGACCGCGACGGCATTCTCTCCGCCGAGGAGACAGCCGCCGCTCGCCGCCGCCTCACCGAGGAGATCGCGCGGAACATTCGGCTGACGGTCGACGGCCAGCCAGTGCCGCTGACTGCCCGGAATGCGAGGCTCAGCTACCCCCCCGGTCAAGGCGGGCTGATGACGCTCCGCCTCGAGATCGACTTTGTCGGCGCCTATGGCTCAACCGGCCGGCCGATGCGCGGGCGCTACATCGATGCTGCCTTCGCCGATCGGCTCGGCTACGTTGATGTGCTGGTGCGCGCTGGCGACGGCGTCGGGCTGCTTGAGACGACCGCCTCGCTGGACGACCCGACTGGTCAGCTGACCGTCTATCCTGACGACGCCCTCATCTCCCCGCGCGCGGTGCACGATGTCATGTTTCTCTTCCAGCCCGGCGCGCCCTCCCTGGTCGCACCGCTCGTGACGCCGGTGCGCGAGGCCGCGCGGGCTGCGCAGGACGCCTTTGCGGCGCTGATCGCCGAGGAGAACGCGACCCCGCCCTTCATCGCGCTGGCGCTGCTGCTGGCGATGGGGCTCGGCGCGGTGCACGCCCTCGGTCCCGGCCACGGTAAGGCTGTGGTCGCTGCCTACCTCGTCGGCGCGCGCGGCACTGCGGCTCACGCCGTGTTTCTCGGCGCAACGGTCACCATCACCCATACGCTCGGCGTCTTCGCGCTTGGGGTCGTCACGCTCTTTCTTAGCGCCGTTATTCTGCCGGAGCGGCTGTTTCCTTGGCTGGAGCTCATCTCGGGGCTGCTTGTCGTCGCCCTCGGCGTGGCGCTGTTTCGCGAGCGCCTGACCCAAGCCTTTCCCCGGCTGTTCCGTCGCCCGCCCCCAGGAGACGCCGCCGACCACGCCCGCCTGCACGCGCTCGGCATCCCCCATCATCACGACGCTGACCACCACCATCATCGCGACCCCCTCGTTCACTCCCACGGCGGGATAACGCACCGCCATCTGCCGCCGGGCGCGGATGGGTCGCCGGTGACGTGGCGCTCGCTCCTCGCGCTCGGCCTCGCGGGCGGGCTGCTGCCGTGCCCCTCGGCGCTCGTGGTAATGCTGAGCGCGATCGCGCTGGGACGGGTCGCGTTCGGGATCCTGCTGATCGTCTTCTTTTCGATCGGGCTGGCGGGCGTCCTCACCGCGATCGGACTGGCGCTCGTCTCTGCGAAGCGGCTGTTTGCTCGGCTGCCGGGCGCAGCGCCGGGCGGGCTGCTGCGCCTCCTGCCGGTGTGCAGCGCCGCTGCGGTCATCGCGCTCGGGCTGGCGATCACGCTGAGCGCGCTCGGGAAGACGCCTCTCCTCTAAGCACCGGGTCCGCCTCGGCAGCGGGCGGTCGTCCCGCGAGGAGCGCCTACACCTCGCCGGTGATGTGCTTCGGCAGCCAGACGTCGATGACCGCGGGGATGCCCTCTTTGTCGACGGCGTCAAGCGCGCGCCGGATCGCCGGGGCGACCTCCTCGGGCCGGCGCACTTTCGCGCCGAAGCAGCCGGCGGCCTGGGCTTCGGCACTGTAGTTCGGCGGCGGGTCGAAGAAGCCGCCGCTGTAGTCGCCGGTGCGGACGGCCCAGCCGTCCGGGTAAGCATCGCGCAATCGGGTTGTTCCGGTGCTGTAGCCGCGATTGTTGAAAAGAATGGCGAGAAACGGCGCGCGGTACTGGCGGGCAGCCCAGAAGGACTGAGACGGAAGACCGAAGTTGTAGGCGCCATCGCCGACGAGGGTGATGAAGCGGCGGCCCGGCTGGGCGACCTTGGCGCCGACCGCCGCCGAAAGCGAGTAGCCGAGGCTGGCGCCGCCGTGGAAGTAGAGCGTGCCGGGCTTTGAGCGCGGGATGAACGCTGTCGGGCCGCCTTCGCCGAAGACGACGGTCTCGTCATCGATGAGCGTGCCGACGACGTGCGCGACGTAGCGGGGCGTGATCTGTTCGAGCGCGCCATCGGCTTCGGCGGCGCGGCGCTCGCGCTCGATCGCGGCCCACCCTTCAGCAGTCAGCCGCTCGCGGCGCGCCGCGATGCGCCGGCGATCCGCGGGCGTCAGCTGGCGCTGCACCTCGTCGAGGAGCGCCGGAATGGCAAGCGCCGAGTCGGCGATGAGCCGGTAGTCGGCGGGATACTCCCACATCGGGATCCAGGTGACGATAGGGTCGACGTCGATCCAGGCGATGCGCGCGCCGGCGCGCGGCGAGGTCGTTCCGGGCAGCCAGGGCGTCGGCGCATCGACGATGAGGATGGCGTCGTACGGCTCGAGGTCGGGAAAGCCGCGGTGGGGGAGCGGCGCCCGCAGGGGATGCGGGTTGGGAAAGTTGTAGCGGAAGCCGGAGGCGATGACGCGGCAGCCGAGCAGTTCGACCAGCTCCTGAAACGGCGCGAGGGCCGCCGGATTGCGGCCCAGCCGCTCGGTGAGGATCACCGGTGCCTCCGCCTGGATCAGCATGCGCGCGACCTCGCGCAGCTGGGCAGGGTCGGCGGCCGGGCCCCGGCCCGGAGTGAGCTGGGCGAGCGTGGGGAACCGCTGGATGCCGCGGATTGGAGTGCGCGCCGACTCGTGCGGCATCGCGAGATAGACGGGGCCCGTCGGCGGCGTGAGCGCGACTTGTAGCGCGCGCGTCACCGTCAGACCAGCGTTATCGTAGGGCGCGAGCTTGTAGTCCCACTTGACGTACTGGCGGACGATCTCCCCTTGGTCGCGGATCTGCTGCTGCCAATAGACGGTGTGGGAGCGGTCACCCGGCCCGCTGCCGGGATACGCTGTTGCGGGCGCGCCGGTCAAGATGAGCGTCGGGTAGCCGCCGCGGCTGGCGATGTGGATCGCGCCGCCCATATTGAGCAAGCCGAGCTCGACATGGGCGCAGGCGCAGCTTGGCCGTCCGCTGACCATCGCCTCGCCAAGCGCGGCGCAGAGGGCGGCGTGCTCATGGAGCATCGTTCGGATAGTGGGAGTGGGACGGCCGAGCGCCTTCGCCTTCGCGCCTGCTTCTTGGAGGGCCGCCAGCTCGGAGCCGGAGACGAACCACAGGTTGTCGATCCCGCCGAGCTTCATCGCCGCCATGATCAGTTCGGCCGCTTCGCCGCCGTCACCGGCGTCAAGGGTATGCCACGCCTCTTCGACCCGCCCGCGGAAGTCAGGCATGCGCCAGATCGTCATTGCGCCACCTCGGCGGACGCGGCGGCCCAAGCGGCGGCGATCGCCTCGCTCGGCAGGACGGTGCCAATCATCCGGTCAAGGAAGGCGAGCTCGCTCGCGTGGCGTGCCGGGTCAGGGTCGTAGACGGCGTCGGCGGCGACGATGACGAAGAAGTCGTCGAGAAAGGCGTCGCGCGCAGTCGCGCCGACGCAGGTGCTCAAGGTGAGCCCGGCGACGACAACGGTGTCAACGCCGTGCTGACGCAGGGTCTCAGCGAGGCCGGTGCCCCGAAAGGCGCTATAGCGATGCTTGACGATGGCGAGCTCACGCGGGCCGGGCTGCGCCGCGAAGCCGGGCCAGTAGTCCGCGCCCGGGGTGCCCTCTTGGCAGACCCGGCCAAGCCGGCCGAGCTTGGCCAGCTGGGCAGCGAACGGCGCGCTGAGATACTGCTGGTCGTAGAGCGCGCGGATGAACACCCGCAGGACCCCCGTCGTGCGAGCGGCATCGAGCAGCCGCGCCAAGCCGGCGCGGATCGCCTCGCCGGCGCCTCCGCCGCAGAAATCGTTCTGGACATCAACGACAAGGAGCGCGGTGCGTCTGGGCATGAGGTCGCTGGCGTGCTCAGACATCGTCCCTCCCGTTCCGGAAACGCAGTGACGAACGCGCCGGCTTTGAGGCAGCGCTCCGAGGCAGGGGCGCCCGAGAGCGGTCAGCGGTCTTCCCGGCCGTGCTGGTCGCTGGTGCAGGGCGCGGTTGCCAAGGGCGGCGGAAGAGAACGCGGCAATCGGTAGCGGGCGTGGCCGACATGGCGCCTCCCCCGTGCAGCGTAGCGGATTGCGCTCAGCGGCTCAATGGGCGCTTATGCGCGCAGCGCGATGTGGATCTCCAATGAGCCGACATCGCTCATCAGGGGAACAACGAGGCGCGGCAAATCGAGGGCCGACACCATCGTGCCAGTGCCAATGAGGAGGGTCGGGGCAGAGAGGGTGGCGTGATAGCCAGCATCCGAGAGATAGGCGCCGGCGGCAGTCGTGATGAGGTCGCCCAGTTCCGCGATACCGCTCTGCGCAAGGTCGTCGAATTCGGGGAGCTCTTGGCCGAGCAGCGCTGCTGCGATGGCGCACGCAGCGGCCTCGGCGAAGCAGTAGAGCACCACGCCGCGAACATCACCGCTGACCGCGACGAGGAGTGTGACATCATGGGTGGTATACGCAGAGCGGTGCAGAGAAGCGGCCCCTTGCTGGAAGGCGCATCCCAATTCCCGCTCCAGCACCTCTGAGGCGGCTCGCACGAACGGATTGATATATTCGACCTTCACCGGCCTCCTGAGAGCGGAGGGTGGTATCGGTGGGTTCGCGGCAGCCTTGCGCCCTCGCGGCACGGAGGGGCGAGGCGATGCACGGGCGCGGACAAGAATAGGAAACGTTGGGTACGTCGTTGTGGTGAGTACCGTACCAGATTTCTGCGGTTGGTCAAGCAGTTTTTTGCATCAGCCGCAAAGGCGCGGCGCCGTGCGAGAGAGGAGCACGACGCTCGCCGCTGCTCAGAGGTCAGGAGGGCGGGAGGAAGTGCTCCCCCTGCCCCGAGCGGACTCGAAAGCGGCTCCAACAGCGAGGACAAGGCCGTCCTCCCCTCGGCGGCCGACAATCTGGAGACCGACTGGCAGCCCGGCACTGTCCTTGCCGCACGGGACCGAGAGTGCGGGCAGCCCCGTGGCGTTGAACAGCGACGTGAGGCTGGTCAGCAGTGCCCGCGGGGTGGGGCCACCCGGAGCAATCGGATCAAAAGTCGCTCCAATGCGCGGGGCTACGATTGGGGTGGTGGGGAGGAGGAGGAGGTCCACCGTGTCGAAGAGGGCATTCAGTTCGCGGACAAGCTGCCGGCGGACGCGCAGGGCGTCGAGGTAGGCAGTTGCTGGCAGCAGCTGACCTGCGCGGAGACGGGCCCGAACATCGCTGCCGATCCGGTCAGGATGACGCGCCAGCCAGTCGCGGCAGGCCGCAGCCGCTTCAACGCGCAGCAGGATTGCGACGCATGCCAGCCCATCGCTCAGCTGCCCAAGCTCCACGTCGACCATCGTCCTGCCCTCGCCCGCCAGTACCGCTACCGCTTCGTCGAAACGGGCGCGCACTGCCGGCTCAAGCCAAGCCGAAGCGTCGCGGACGACCCCCAAGCGGAGGTGCTTCGGCAGAACGTTGGGGTACGCGAAGCGAGCTGCGGGGTTCGAACTCGGGTCGGCAGGGTCATGGCCCGCGATCGCGGCGAGAACGGCCGCACAGTCGGCAGCGGTGCGGGCGAGCGGCCCGACGTGATCGAGCGACCACGAGAGCGGCTGAACGCCTCGCCGCGGGACCAAGCCGAAGGTGGGTTTATGGCCGGCGACGCCGCAGAGCGCTGCCGGCACCCGGATCGATCCGCCGCTATCGGTGCCGATCGAGGCGAACGAGAGGCCGGCGGCAACTGCCGCAGCGCTTCCGCCGCTCGACCCGCCAGCAATGCGCGACGGGTCTGCCGGATTGGGCACAGGGCCAGAGTGCGGGTTTTCACTGGTTGGGCCGAACCCGAGCTCATGCAAGGTGGTCTTGCCGAGAATGACCGCGCCGGCGGCGCGCAGGCGGCGGACGACTTCGGCGTCTTCAGCGGCAGGCATGCGCTCTGGGGCGCGCGTTCCCGCGGTTGTCACAACCCCCGCTTGGTCGATCAGGTCCTTGAGCGAGACAGGAATGCCGAGGAGCGGCCGCTGCTCGCCCGCCGCGCGTGCCCGGTCGGCAGCGGCGGCGCCGGCGAGCGCGTCCTCTTCAGTCACGCGCAGAAAGGCGTTCCGGTGGGGGTTCTCCGCGGCGATAGCGTCGAGGTGAAGGCGGGTCAGCTCGACGGCGGAGACCTCGCGGCGGTCAAGAGCGGCGAGCGCGTCGGCGATGGTGGCGAAGCGAAGCTCCTTCATGCGGGCTCCGCGGTCAGCGCTGGTTCGTCATCGCTTGTCAGCCGCTCGGCAAGGCGCCGCGCGTTCGCCAGCATCGCCTCCAGTTCGGCGAGGTCTGCCTCGATTTCGTCGTCAAGCAGCTCGATTCCGAGCGCGGCAGCAAGCCGGCGGAGGTCGTCAGCGGTCATGCTTTCCGCCACGAGACGATACCGACCAGCCGCCACGGTCCATCGAGCACGAGCCGCCCATCGCGCTTGGTGACGAGCGGTTCGATCTGCTCGCGGAGAAACTCAAGCGGCGCGTCCTCAGGAGGGAAGGCGAGGAGAGTGGCGACATGCGCCGCGAGTTCGTCGAGCGACGCGTAGGAGCGGAGAAACCCGGGGACGATCCGAAGGTCGGCCCAAATGCCGAGCGCGCTCAGGGCGCCAACGAGGTCGAGCGCGACCGGCTCGGGAACGCGCCGCTCGCCCCGGAGGCGGAGCGGCAGGTCGCCGAGCCAAGCGTCCATGCTGTGCACCCGCAGGGTCATCAGCGCTTCGCGCCGCGTTCGCTCGTCTATCGCCCGCAGAAAGGGACCAATTTCGGCGCTCCAGTACATCGCATGGGCGCAGATCGTCACATCCGCCGGCTCGACGAGGTGGGCGTCGTCCGGCCAGTGTCCGCGCACGATGTCAATGTTGTCTATCCCGCGTTCGGCCATGCCGGCTGCGAGCGCGTCGCACATTGCTGGCGAGGGGTCGAGGGCGACGACCTTGCGCACGTAGGGCGCGATCGGGATCGCGTAGCGTCCCGCGCCCGCGCCGATATCGAGGACGGTGTCATCCGGCCGAACGGTCGCCCGCAGGGTGGCAAAGAACGGCTCATCCTCAGTCATCGCGGCAGTCAGTTCGCGAAACCGCGAGACGGAGTTGGCCCAAAAGTCGTCCTCGCGCGCCGGCCCGCCGCGCCAGCGGTCCGCCTGGTCTTTGCGCTCGATCACGGTGCGGCGCCAGCGGTCCAGCCAATCGATCGGTTCAATCACGCGCACCACCTCCGCAGGAGATAATAGCTCGCCCCGGTTGACGGCGGCGGAGGGCGGCTCTAGACTGCCGGCCAGCCTCCGCAGGAGCACTGCCTATGGCCGCTCTGCGCCCCCTCGACGGGATACTCGTGATCGACCTGACCCAGATGGCGTCTGGCCCCTACGGCACGATGCTGCTGGCGGACGCCGGCGCAACGGTCATCAAGGTCGAGCGGCCGGGGAGCGGCGACCCGGCGCGCTTCTTGCCCCCCTTCACCGAACACGAGGGGGCGATGGTCTCTGCGGGCATCCTCCGCTTTGGGCGGAATAAACGCTATCTCTCCCTCAACCTGCAGACGGCAGAGGGGAGAGCAACCTTGCTCGACCTTGTGCGGCGAGCGGATGCCCTCTGGGAGAACTATGTTCCGGGGACGCTGGACCGGCTCGGGCTCTCCGAGGCCGTGCTGCGCGAGGCGAACCCGCGACTGCTCCACGTGGCTATCAGCGGCTATGGCAGCGGCGTTGTCGCGCCTGCGCCTTTCGCCGCTCGTCCGGCGCTTGATCTGGTGGCGCAGGCGGCGAGTGGGTTGATGGCGGTCAGCGGCGACCCTGGCGGTCCGCCGGCCCAGATCGGCGCGGTGATCGGCGACTTGGTGCCCGCTCTGTATGCCGTCATCGCGATGCTGTTCGCTCTTCGCCTCCGGGACCGCACTGGGGAAGGGCGATTTATCGAAGTGGCGATGGTGGACGCGCTCTCCGCGCTCAACGAGCGGGCAGCCGTCGCCTACAGCTTGACAGGGCAAGAGTACAGTCGTGACTGGCTCGGGCACGGGGGGCCGTACGGCCGCTTTCGCGCCGCGGACCGCGATGTCGTGATCGCGGCATCGATCCCGTCGCTGTGGGAACGGCTCGCGCCCGCGATCGGACGGGCCGACTTGCTCGCCCACGCGCCCGCCCCTGACGAGACGGGGCGATGGTGGCGCTTCGGCGAGGTGATGCGTCCGGCGATCGTCGAATGGGTCGGCGCTCGCTCTGCTGATGAGGTGGTCGAAACGCTCAGTGCAGCAGGCGTCCCCTGCGCGCCGGTCCTTAGCGTCGCGGAAATGCTCAGTTCGGTCCAAACGGCGGCGCGCCGGATGATCGTCGAAGTGCCGTTTGCTGGCAAGACGGTCGGCACGATGGGCTGGCCGATGAAGATCGAAGGCGTGCCGGAGCCGGCAGGCGGCGCGATCGGCGCGGTCGGTCGCGATACCGAGGCTGTGCTGCGCGATGTGCTCGGCTATGACGAAGCGCGTATTGCCGCGCTGCGCGCCGCGAAAGCGATCTGACCCCGAACGCGTCTCCTCGCACGTTGCGATTGCCCAGATTAGAGCGCGAAGACATCGTGCCGCCGGCGCTGCGCCGAACGCGTGCGTACTTGCTGCCCTGTCGTCTCCCCCAGTTGCCGCGTGACCGCACGATTGGCTGAGCGGAAGCAGCGTGCGGGAAGAGAGGACTGCCGTCGCAGCCGGACGAGAGCTCCCCGTCGCCGGAGCAGCTCTTCCGTGGCAGGTGATGAACGGTAGGGCTGACCATGGGGCGCAGCGGTGGGGAGCTGCCGGCGGCTGGCAGCTGCCTCGGGGCAGCCAGCTCCAGTCGCCGCCATCGTCGAAGGTCGCCAATTCGCGCTGTCGCCTCTCGCTAACTGCGCGCGATCGCAGGGTCCTCGTGGTCGGGGAAGCAGCAGAACGGCGTAGCTTGCCCCCACCTCGTTCTGAAAGAGCATCGGCACCCATGGTGCCCTCAGGGACGAGGGCGGCCCCGATCTTGGCCGCTCCAGGGGAAGATAGCTGCTGCGCTTGCCGGTAAGGACGGCACGGGGCGCACAATGGAAGTCATCGCTCCACTGGGCATTGAGTCCGTCGCCGCCGCGCTCCGGCGACCAGAGCAGCCGCGGGACGTTCAGGTTGCGTTCGGCGATGAGCGCGAGATGGCGGCTGGGCGCTGCCTCGAGGAGCTGCGCTTCGCGGGCGCGCTCGTCGGGAGAGTGGACGGCCGAGGTAGGGCGCGGTCTCCGCCGCGTGGTCGGCTCCAGACGACAGAGTACGCTGAAGGCGGGAGGCTGCGACGATCGGAGCGGTCATGCAGCGGGCGGCTCTATGCGACGGAAGAGCGCAAGCGATCGGTTCACGAGGGTGTAGGTTGTTCCGCCCGGGCGAATGAGTGGCTCGGCCGGCTCGTCGGTGATGGCGGTGTCGAGAACACGCTCCCACCACGTGATAGTCGAGCCGTTGGGGAGAACAAAGTCGATGCTGTCGTGATGGGCGTTGAGGAGGAGGAGGAAGGTGTCATCGCGGACTGGGTCCCCCCACTCGTCCACCTCGTCGAGCGCTTCGCCAGCGAGACGCATCCCCAGGGCGCGGGTCCAGCCGTCTTCCCATTCTTCGTCGGTCATTTCCTTGCCATCCGGGCGAAACCACGTGATGTCTTTGATGTCCGAGCCACGAATGCGCCGGCCTTGGAAAAACTTGCGCCGACGGAAGTTCGGGTGTTCCCGTCGCAGCGCAATCAGGCGGCGGGTGAACTCAAGCAATCGCCGCTGGTCCTCGGTCAGGTTCCAGTCGTACCAGCTGATCTCGTTGTCTTGGCAATAGGCGTTGTTGTTGCCGCGCTGCGTGCGACTGATCTCATCGCCGCCGCAGATCATCGGCACCCCTTGGGAGAGCAGCAGTGTCGCGAGGAAGTTGCGCTTCTGCCGTTCTCGAAGGGCATTCACCTCGGGGTCATCGGTTGGGCCCTCGACGCCGCAGTTCCACGAGAGATTGTCGTCGATGCCGTCGCGATTGTTCTCTCCGTTCGCTTCGTTGTGCTTCTCGTTATAGGAGACGAGGTCATTCAGCGTGAACCCATCGTGGCAGGTCACGAAGTTGATGCTGGCATAGGGGCGCCGGCCATCGCTCTGGTAGAGGTCGCTGCTGCCGGTCAGACGCCAGCCCAGCTCGGAGGCCTGAAACTCGTCGCCCCGCCAGTAACGGCGGACAGTATCGCGATACTTGCCGTTCCACTCGGTCCAGAGGATGGGGAAGTTGCCGACTTGGTAGCCGCCTTCGCCGACGTCCCACGGTTCGGCGATCAGTTTGACGCGCGAGATGATGGGGTCTTGGTGGATAAGGTCGAAGAAGGAGGAGAGCCGGTCGACATCATGCAGTTCGCGGGCGAGGGTGGCCGCAAGGTCGAAGCGGAAGCCATCAACATGCATTTCTTGGACCCAGTAGCGGAGGGAGTCCATGATGAGCTTGAGGGTCTGCGGGTGACGAACGTTGAGGCTGTTGCCAGTGCCGGTGTAGTCCATGTAGTAGCGCGGCTGATCTGGGACAAGACGGTAGTAGGTGCGGTTGTCGATCCCGCGGAAGCTGAGGGTGGGGCCGAGATGATTGCCCTCGCCGGTGTGGTTGTAGACCACGTCAAGGATCACCTCGATGCCGGCGCGATGGAGCGCCTTGACCATCTCCTTGAACTCGACAACTTGGCCGCCTAAGTCGCCAGAGCTGGAGTAGCGCGCTTCCGGCGCAAAGTAGCCGATCGTCGAATAGCCCCAATAGTTGGTCAGCCCCCGCTCGACGAGATGGCGTTCGTCGATGAAGGCATGCACGGGAAGCAGCTCGACGGCGGTGACCCCGAGTTTTTTCAGGTAGTCGATCGCCGGGCGCGAGGCGAGGCCGGCATAGGTGCCCCGGATCTCCGGCGGCACCTCGGGGTGGCGGGCGGTGAACCCTTTGACGTGCACCTCGTAAATGATCGTCTCGTGCCACGGGGTCTGCGGGGGACGGTCTCCTTCCCAATCGAAATAGGGGTGGGTGACGACTGCCTTCGGAACGCTCCCGGCGTCGTCGCGCTCGTCGAACGAGAGGTCGGCGTCGGGGTGGCCGAGGGTATAGCCGAAGACCGGCGCGCTCCAGTCGACCTTGCCGGCGATCGCCTTGGCATAGGGGTCGATGAGGAGCTTATTCGGGTTGAAGCGGAGGCCCGCTTGGGGATCGTACGGGCCATAAACTCGGTAGCCGTAGAGCTGGCCGGGCGCGAGGCCCGGCACATAGACGTGCCAGACGTGGGCGGTCACCTCGCGCAAGCGGATGACTTCTCGCGGGATGGCGGAGTCGCGGTGGTCAAAGAGACACAGTTCGACGCAGCTTGCCATCTCGGCAAAGAGCGCGAAGTTGACCCCGCGTCCATCCCACGTCGCTCCAAGCGGATACGGTTTGCCGGGCAGTAGTCTGCGGGTCACGACGACACCTCTGGTTGCGGATCCGAGGGCGAGCAGGAAGATGGTGCGACGCGGCGGTGCCGCTGCGCTCTGCCCCTGCCGTGACAACGCCTCTGCTCGCCGCCCGCTATGTGTAGCACATGAGACCCCCGCCCGGCTTCCCGGCAGGACAGGAAAAGAAGAGCGCGTGGCACGATTGGCTCGCTCGCGCCACGCGCCTCCTTTCGTCTTCGCGAGAGGCGACGCGCCTCTTACTTGATCCGGTAGACGTTGTCGAAGTTGTACTGCGTGCGCCCGTCGAGGTTGAGCCCGACGATCTTAGGGCTGTGGACGACGAAGCTGGCGGGCAGGTAGAGCGGGATGACCGGCGCGTCCTCGCGCATGATCCGGTTCGCCTCGCGCAGCAGCTGGGCGCGCCGCTGCGGGTCGCGCTCGGCGAGCGCAGCGTCGAGCAGGCGATCCCACTCGGGGTTGCACCAATAGAGCGCCGACGGCGTGCCGCCAATCGGCTTTCCGCAGCCGTAGAGCACCCGCATCGCGGTGTAGAACCCGTTGGTGTCGCCGTTGCCGCTCATCGTTAGGTCTTGCTTCTGGGTGTTGTTGCGGCCGTAGACGCGATCGACCGAGAGACCGCTCTCAATGATCTCGATCTCGGCCTGCACGCCGATCTCGCGGAGCTGGGACTGAACGACGAGAGCGACATCCTGCAGGTTCTGGGCGCGCGACATCTCGATGGTGATGCCGCTGAAGCCGTTGGGGTAGCCCGCCTCGGCGAGCAGCCGCCGCGCCAGCGCCGGGTCGTAGACCGGCTTGACATTCGGGTCCCACGACGGGCTGCCTTCAAGCGCGAGCTGAGCAACCGGCTGGGCGTAGCCGCGGAAGAGCGTCTTGGTGATCGCCTCGCGGTCGATCGCGTAGTTCAGCGCTTGGCGCACCCGCTTATCCTTCAGCGGCGTGTTGCGCAGCTCGTAGGTTCCCTGCGGGATGGCGACGAAGATGAAGGCGTTGCGGATCACTTGGAGCTTCATGCCGGCGGCTTCGGCGGCTTGAACCTGGTCAGAGCTGAGCGCCGAGGTCGTGGTGGCATCGAGTTCGCCCGTGCGCAGCCCATTGATCTTCTGCCCATGTTCCGGCACTGAGAGGAAGATCAGTTCTGACGCCTGAGCATTGCGGAAGGGATGCGCTGCCGTCCGCTTCCGGTAGATGATGCGGTCTTCGCGTACGAACTCGGCGAGGTCATACGGGCCGGTGCCGACCGGCTTGGCGACGAAGCCCTCAAATCCGACGCTCTCGTAGTAGCGCTTGGGAAGGATCGGCGTAAACATTAGCCCGGCCGGAATGCTCATGTCCGGCGAGCGGGTTGTCACTTCCACGGTGGTGGGGTTGGTCACGCGGGCTTCCGCAACCGTCGCGATGAACGTGCGCGCCGGCCACCCGCGCTGCATCATCTCGTTGATGCTGAAGGCGAAATCGTCGGCGGTCATCGGGTCGCCATTCTGGAAGACGAGGTCGGTCCGGATGGTAAAGGTCCAAGTGCGCCCGTCGGCTGACACGTCCCACTTGGTAGCGACCGCCGGCTCGACGGCGAAGTCTTTGCCGAGAGTGGTCGGCGTGTCGTACATCGGGGTGAAGACGATGTAGTTGGCGAACCCGGCGGCGGGAGTGAGATTTGCTGGGATGCTGCTTGCGGCGATCCGGATCGACTGGTTTTCGGCGCGCTCCTCTCGAGGCTGGGCAGGAGAGCCCGGCGTTGCTTGCGGCGCCGCTGGAGCACACGCGGTCAACACGATCGCGAGGATGCCAAGAGGCTGGACGAGAAATCGCACGCGACACCCCCCATTTGAGCGTGGCTAGCTGTACAGCGAGTATAAAAATGTCAGCACTGACCAGACAATATTTTTTGTGCCGCGCATTGGCTACCGGAGGAAAGTACGGTCAGCCGCCCCTGAAACGCCCCGCTCGTTTGGCGTGCGCAGGGGCAGGCCCGGCGACGGTTGTGCAGAGCGGCCCTCCGTGCTGGAGAGGTGTCGCAAAATGAAATGGGAGCTTGGCCCCGCAGGAACCATGCTCCCCGTGTGAAATGAGGTCGCAGCGCTACTTGATCCGGTATGCGGCGTCGAAGGTGATCTGCGTTCGTCCCTCGACGTCGATCCCGACGATCTTGGGGCTGTGGACGACGAAGCTGGCAGGCAGGTAGAGCGGGATGACCGGCGCGTCCTCGCGCATGATCCGGTTCGCCTCGCGCAGCAGTTGGGCGCGTCGGGTCGGGTCGCGTTCGGCGAGCGCGGCGTCCTGCAGCCGATCCCACTCTGGGTTGCACCAGAAGAGGGCAGAGGGCGGCGAGCCGATCGGTCTCCCGCAGCCGTAGAGCACGCGAATGGCGGTGTTGAAGCCGTTCGTATCGCCGTTGCCGCTCATGACGAGGTCGGACTTCTGGGCGTTGTTGCGGCCGTACACCCGGTCGCCGTAGAGTGCGCCGTCGACGATTTCGAGCTCGACCCGGATCCCGACCTCCCGCAGCTGCGCTTGAATGACCTGCATCAGGTCTTGCAGATTTTGGGCGCGCGACATCTCCATCGTGATGCCGCCGAAGCCGTTGGGGTAGCCGGCCTCGGCGAGGAGCTGCCGCGCCAGCGCCGGGTCGTAGACCGGCTTGACGCTCGGGTCCCACGACTGGCTGCCCTTCAAGGCGAGCTGTCCCAGCGGCTCCGCATAGCCGCGGTAAAGCGTCTTGGTGATCGCCTCGCGGTCGATCGCGTAGTTCATGGCTTGGCGCACCCGCTTATCCTTCAGCGGCGTGTTGCGCAGCTCGTAGGTTCCCTGCGGGATGGCGACGAAGATGAAGGCGTTGCGGATCACTTGGAGCTTCAGGCCGGCGGTTTCCGCGGTTTGCACTTGATCGGTGGTCAGGGCGACGGCAGTGGTCGCGTCCAGTTCGCCCGTGCGCAGCCCATTGATCTTCTGGGAGTTCTCCGGGACCGCGACGAACGTCAATTCGGTCGCTTGGACGTTCCGGAAGGGATGAGGGCTTGAGCGCTTCCGGTAGACGATCCGGTCCTCGCGGACGAACTCCACGAGTTCGTACGGACCAGAGCCGATCGGCTTGGCGACAAAGCCGTCGAACCCCCCCACCGATTCGTAGTAGGCCTTGGGCAAGATCGGCGTGAACATAAACCCGGCAGGGATGCTCATATCGATCGCGCGCGTCTGGACGTCGACGGTGGTTGGGCTGGTCGCGCGCGCTTCGGTGACAGTGTTGATGAATGTGCGCGCCGGCCACCCGCGCTGCATCATCTCATTGATGCTGAAGGCGACATCCTCAGCGGTCAGCCTATCGCCGTTGTGAAAGACAAGGTCCGAGCGGATCGTGAGGGTCCACGTGCGCCCATCCGCGGAGAGCTCCCACTTGGTAGCGACCGCCGGCTCGACGGCGAAGTCTTTGCCGAGGGTGGTCGGCGTGTCGTACATCGGGGTGAAGACCACATAGTTGGCGAAGCCAGCGGCTGGCGTCAGGTTGGCCGGGATGCTGCTCGGGGCAATCCGCAGTGCTTGATTTTCGGCGCGCTCCTGGCGGGGTTGGCCGGGAGCGGCGGGCGTGGCCGTCGGCGCTGCAGGGGCGCACGCGGCGAGGAAGACAGCGAGAAGCCCGATCGGGTAGAAGCGGCGCTTCATTAGACACCCCCCTGTTGATAACCCTACCGCAAGGAGTGGCAAAAGCAGTATAGAGCGGACGACTTCTTCGTCGCCGATTTTTTGAGCCGGATGTCACCCGAGCAGAAAGAAGGGAGGCGGGGGCATCTTCACCGCGCTCGTCAGGCGACCGAACAGCACCTGAGCGTTCCGCCCAGAGGGCGGCAGAGCCGGCAGCAACAGCAACTCGCTAGCGCCAATGATACTCAGGCTCGATCGCCCGTGTCAAGGAGGAGCGCCTTGGCGTTGCGGCAGCCGCAGCCCGTGGTCGGTCGAGTTGGGGGGAGGCGGTCGGCGATGGCGCGCAGGCTACGAACTCACTGCTTCGGGATTCTTGGCCGTGGCAGTGCGGATCTTCTCGAAACAGTTGGAGCAGTAGACCGGCCGGTCGAGCCGAGGAATAAAGGGCACGAACGAGATCCCCTTGCAGATGGCGCACGTCACTTGGTGCATCTCGCGAGCCGGCAGGCCGAGCTTTTCGCGGCGGCGGTTCGCGCGGCAGGTCGGGCAGCGCTGCGGCTCGTTCTGCAAGCCTTTCGCCCGATAGAACTCCTGCTCGCCAACGGTGAAGAGAAACTCCGTGCTGCAATCACGGCACATCAGTTTCCGATCAGACATAGACACGAACGGGACCCTCCTGGGCGACAAGCGAGCGAGCAACCGCCCGCCGGAGTTGGCCGGCAGTATAGCGGGCGCGATTTCTTATTGCAACCTTAGCGAATTCTTAGCCTTTCTTAAGGTTGCCGGCGCCGGACCCGCCGCGCGCGCCGGGTTCGCGGGAGCGGCCGACCGCCTCGGGGCCTTTCCGCCGGTAGATCTGAAACTCGGCGATCTCGCGCTCTTTGACATAGTCGCGGGCGAGGCGCTCTTTGAAGGCGGGGAAGGTCTCGATCAGGGCGATGGATTCCTGGGTCTGGATCGGGTTGACATCCTTCGCGACGAGGACGACGTAGGCGGGCGGCGCCGCGTCGAACTCGCGCAGAAAGATGTCGCGCGCTTGGCGACGGAGCGGGCTCTCCGGCCGCTCGATTGTGAGCGGATAGCTGAAGATATAGCGGGTGGGAGCGCGGCGGTCGGCGAGCCAGTTAACAAGCGCCTGAAAACCCCACACGAGGACCGTATCGTTCGGCGTAGTGCGCGCTGCCAAGTAGGCGGCTGTTTCGCGCGCTGCGCTGAACGAATAGACATCGCGGTCGTGCAGGTTGTGCCCGAAGCGGGCGAAGTAGTCGCGGTCGCTGACCTTCCCGAGCAAGTAGGGCAGGTCACGCCCGAGCTTCGCTTGCTGCTCGTGCACGACCGGCAGCAGCAGGGCAAGCGCAAGGATCGCCGCCGCGCCGCGCCGCAGCCGCACCTCGGGGCCAGGACGGCGGATATTTTCCCAAACGGCAATGAGCCCGCTGCCGGCCAGCCCGGCGAGCGGCGGCAGCGCCACCGACCAGTGATAGCTGAAAAATTTGCCTTGGCTCCACACGCCCGCCAGTGCGGCGAGGAGCCAGCCGACCAGCAGCGCCGTGAGAGCAGGAGAGCGCCGTGCCCCGATCACTCCGGCAGCAGCCAGCGGGGTGAGCGGCCCCATCCGCCCGAAGAAGTCGACCGTTGCCCACGCTGTTGCGGCGAGCGTCAGGTTAGCGCCCGTTTGGACGTGGAGTTGATTGAAGACGACAACGGCGTCCCACATCTCCGCGAAGGCGCCGCCCGCCAGCAGCAGCCCGCTGGGAACGAGCACGAGCGCGAGCACGCCGCCAGCATAGGCGCCGAGATCGCGCGCTGTTCCCCAGCTGCGGGGCGAGCGGGCAAGGAGGATGATGCCGCCGAGCAGCGTCAGGGGCGCTGCGGTCGGCTTGAACCAGATGAGGGCGCCGAGCACTGCTCCGCCGACCAGCGCCGAGACGGCCCGCCAGCGTCGGCCGGCGACGAGCGCCGCAAGGCCGACCGCGCTGAGCCCAGCGATGAACATCTCGGCTTGGCCGCGGTCCCACCATTCGAACTGGAGGATGGCGGCTGCTCCGAAGAGAGCGGCGGCAGCGACTGCCGCTTGCGCCCCCGCCGGCCGCAGCAGTGCCCACAGCCCGACCATCCCCCCGAGCAGGACAAGCTGCTCAAGCAGGTGAACTGCCTGCCACGATCGTCCAAACAGCCGGAACGCGAGAGCGTAGGCGTAGTCGATGCCAGGCGGCTTGTGGTCCCACGCGTCGCGATAGGGCAGCTGCCCCCGCAGGATGGCATCGGCGATGGTGGCGAAAATCCCTTGGTCGCGGCCGAACGGCTGAGAGAGCAGCGGCGCGCTGAGCAGCAGGAAGCCGAGAGCGACCACGCTGAGAGCGATCAGTTCGGCGATGGGGAGAGCGGCGGCAGCGGACCGCGGCCGCCGCAGGACGGTCTCTGTCGCGTGGGTCACCTCGTGGTCCTCGCAAGCGGCGGAGCTGCCGCGAGGTGGCCGCTCGGCGCTGCTGCGGGGAGTTCGTCCAGCGGCACGGCGCGGCAGCCGTGGTCTGGCAGCGCCGCTCCCCCCCCAATCGGCGAGCAGTCACTCGCGGTAGACTGCCAGCCGGTTGCGGCGCCACCCGCTCGGCGAGCGGCGGCCCCAGCTCCGGCTGAGCCGTCTCGCGCGCGGCCGTTATCGTGGCGTACCACGTCGCGGAAGTATGCCAGAACCGCCACAACGCGAGGGGCAGCAGGGGCTGCGGCCCTGCCGGCGTCATCCCGCGCGCCGGCGGCAGCTCGGGGGCTCGACGCTTGAGAAGGGCGGTTAAGGACGGCGAGACGGAGGCCGGGCTCCTCCAGCAGACCGGGCAGGAGGGCGTCCATCGCTCGGCGGCGGCGGGAGCGCAGCAGCGGAGCGGCCACGGGCAGCCGCACCCTCGACAACCTGCTGTCAGGGGCGGGAAGGAGCGCGGTCACCGCCGGAAGGCAGGGTCACACGCCTCGAAGAACTGCACGGACTCGATCCAGGCCTTCCCGTGATCAACGTCGGGCCAGCCCCGAACGCGAATGAAGAGGGTCATCCTGGTAGTGACGGCGATCATGCTGACAAGAGGGTTGTTGTTGTTGCCCATCGTTTTCCAGCCGCCGTACTTGCCCGCGTCGCGGTCGGGCTGGCCGCCCGACGAGCGGCCCCAGATGACAGTGGGCGCATTCGGATTTGTGCCCCCCGTGGGGTCGAGCCCGATTTCGCGGAGCAGGGGCAGCGACCCATCGCGCCGCCCGTTGCCATAGACAAGCTGAGCAGTAGCGTAGAACGCTTGATACCACTTGCCCGGCGTGACCGGGATCACTTGGTAGCCGCCTCCGACGAACTCCCCCGACCCCTCGATCAGCCAAGAAGCGCGGCCGAATTTCTCGTATCCTGTCTCCTCGACCGACCGGACGTTGCCGCTGCCGAACCAGGTCCAGCCGTTCGGCACGCCGTTGGTATAGCCCTCGTCCATGGTGGCGTTTTTTGCGAGGCTCTTCTCGATCTCGTGCTCCAGCCGACCACAAGCGGGGTGAACGGGGTTTGGCGTCGGGCCAGCAGGCCGTGTCACCGCCGGGACTGTCGGCGTGGCGGTGGGGTTCGGCGTCGGCGTGGCTGCAAGCACCAGCCGCGGCGCGTCGTTCGGGAGGCGAGGCGTAATCGCCTCCTGAGGGTACAGCCCCGCTTCCTTGCCCACATCGCCGCCGTTCGCAACCGTCACTTGGCCGGCGCGCGCCCACGGCTGGTCGGTCTTCCAGCGCTGAAAGACGCGCCGCTGAGCGCGCAAGACCGAGACGTGCGCTCGATCTTCGTACGCCATCGGCAGGCCATTGAAGGCGATCGGGTCGGCAGCCCCAAGGAAGACATCTTTGATGGCGCGGTCCCGCTCGAGCAGCGCGAAATGATTTCTGACAATCTCGTCCCAGCTTTTGCCGCGATCTTCTTCCCACTTCAGCGAGATGGGCACATCACGGGCGACCGCAAGCCAATTGTCCTTGCCCGCGGCGCTCAGTTCATCGAACACGTTGACAAAGGTGACGACGCCCCCTTGATCGGGCCGCCATTGGAAGACGACCTTCTGAAACGCTTGGGAGATAAACCCTTTCCAGTGAAAACGATGGGAGACCGGATAGCCGACAGCGCTCACCCCACCGTAGCGGCGGAACCAGGTGTAGAACGGCACGCCGTCGTTGTCGGTGACGGCGAAGCCGTGGCCAGCCGGGGCCGACCCGCGGGTTTGGGTGAAGAACCGTCCATTCGGGATGTCGAACTCGTCCGCTCCTTGGGCTCCGGCCGGGATGACGAGGCTGAACATGAAGAGAAGAATGCCGAGTGCGAGAAGAAGTCGCGCAAGCGCCAATCAGACCCCTCCTGTGGCGATGCATCCTAGCAGACAAGCAAGGGGATGACCAGCACGCTGGCTTGACGCGAGCGGGAGCGCGGGCGGCCGAGGAGGAGCCGTTCCTCTCACCGCAGGAGAAGCGCCGGCGCCAGCCGCTAGACGGCATCCTCCACGGCGCGGCGCAACGCCTTGAGGTTCGCGACCGGCACGGTGAGGGGGAAGGTGCAGCCGGGAGCGAGGATGAGGCGGCTGCCGGTGACGGCGATTGCCTCTCGCGCTTCGGCGATCACCTCGGCTGGAGTGCCGCGCAAGGCGGGACCGTTCTGGTTGATCCCGGCGAAGGGCAGGGTCAGCTGCGCGCCCTCAGCGAGGGGAGGCGGCGTCTCGCGGTCGTGCCAAGAGATGCAGTCGACGGGCCAACGCACGGCAGCGTCGAAGTAGGGGGCGTGGCCGTGAATGTGGGCGACAAGGATCGTCGCGCCGGCGCCGCGCAGCCGGGTCAGCACCCGACGATCCCACGGCTCGCCGAAGCGGTCGAACAGGTCGCGAGGCATCGTTGCGGGATGGGCGTGCTGGCTCGAGTAGAAAATCCCGTCCGCGCCGGCCTCAAGCATCGCGATCCCGGTGCGGGCGACATCGTCGGCGAGACGCTCCAGCGCTGCTGCGAATTCGGGCGTCTCCATAGTGTCGCGTGTCAGGGCGTTGCCGACGAGCCGCGCGGCGACGGTGAGTGGACTGAAAAGGGTCTGCAGGATGGGGGTCTCGCCGACTGCGGCGCGCACTTGGCGCACCGTCTCGACCTGCTCTCCAACAGCACCCCACTCGAGCGGCAGCGGCGGCAGCCGCAGCCAGTCCGCGGGCGCATGCACGGGGAAGTCGACGACCCGGGTTGTTCCGAGGTCGTTGCCGGCGAGCTCGGTCTTCACTCCGTAGTCGATCGCTTGGTAGGAACCGGACGGCGTGATCTTGACAATGTCGAGGTCATACTCGCGCTGAAACTGAAGGACGGCGGGAACGAACGACGCAGCGGCGAGGTCGCGGCCCGGGGCATGCTGCCAAAAGGTGAGCGGCGGGCGGTCGGTCTCTTGCCGGCGGAGTGTGGCGAGCACGCGCTCGCGGTGGGTCATCGCAGCCATCCATTCCTCCCCGCTCAAGATACTGGATCACGCAGAGCGCCGTCGTCGGGCGGACGCGAGAGGGCGCGGACCGCGTCTTCGATCTCGCGGATCAAGGTGGCCTCCGCTGCCTCGCTTGCGAAGCGGGGCGCACCGAGGCGGAGAACGATCCGGCGGTAGGTGGGCGGTGCCGCCCAGATTCCGGCGGGGATGATCGGGACCGCTCCCGCGCCCGTACGTTCGGCATACTGAGCGAAGCGAAGGAAGCCGGGGCGAAACGGCAAGATGACAGTGTCGTCTTTCTTCATCCGCCACTCAGGGTCGATCGTCGGGTAGCCTTCGGGAAAGATCGCGACCACTTCGCCGTTGCGGAGCAGCAGGGCGACCTCGCGGAGCGCCCGCTGCAGGTAGGGAAGCACTTCGTCAGGGCGGTAAGCAGGCCGGGCCCGGCACGCGAGGGCATCGCGCCGCAGGACGGTCGGCCAGCCGAGCAGGCCGCAGCCCAGTTCGAGCAGCGCACGCCACCGAGCATCCTTGGCCCAGTCGGCCGCAACGACGACCCGCACCGGGCGCGGCAGGCGCGAGATCAGGATCGCGCCGTCGTAGAGATGGTGAAAATGGCGAGCAGCAATAAGGGCAGGACCGCGTTCTGGCAGGTGCTCGAGCCCCTCGAGGGTAAGATCGAGCCAGAGGCGCGTCGCTGCCGCTGCGAGCGCGCGCATGAACGCCCAGGCGATCCTGCCGGCGGGGGTTTGCCATGCCGCGTTCAGCTGACGCGCGACGGCCGTCGCTCCCCTTCGGAAATCGGGTGGGCGAGGCGGAGCGCGAGGCGCGGCCGGAGCAGTAGCAGCGGCGGCAGGAGACCGAGCACGGTCGCGAGTACCACTGGCGGCCAGAGCCCCGCGCTGAGACACAAGATCATCGCCCAGACGAGATTGGTGCTGTAGACCAGCAGCGGCACGGCGGGAGAGACGTCGGTCGCGTTGCTGCGCCAAGCGAGACGCGCGACCGTCATGAACGTCACGCCTGTCAGCATCCAGCCGAGGAGGTTGCGAAGGGGCATCCCATAGTAGGGCCCGCTTTCGTGCCAGACCCAGAACTTAAGGGGCAGTTCGTCATACGCCATCGCGGGGTCGAGAACGAGGTCCCATGCCGTCAGCAGCCAGACGCCCAGCACGATGGCGAGCGGTCCGGCGGGGCGCCAGCCGTAGCGCGTCACGATCGCCGTCCCGATCAAATACGCGGCAAAGCCGAGGTAGAACCACGAGAGGGGGATGGTGTACGGCACGAGGTCGAGCACCATCCAGCCGAGCCCGCCGGTGTACGAGTAGGGGCCGAAGGGGATGCCGAGACCGGTGCCCGCGAGTTCGAAAGAGAGGGAGAGGAGCGTGGCAGCGGCAAAGAAAACGACAGTCCGCGCGCGCCCCACTCGCTGCCATCCGAAGACGAACATCGCCGCCGCGCCGAACCAGATATGCATCGCGCCGAGGTACTGCATGCTGAAGGCGAAGGTTTGCACGCCAAGGGGGCTGTCGCTCCACAGCTGCGGGTTGGGCACCATGACCAGCATACCGATCAGCCCGAACAGAAGGGCCGCGACGTGGGCGAGATAGAGGCCGAAGACAAGTTTCATATGGCAGCTCCCTCAACAAGGATACGACCTCGCCAGCGGTGGCGGCGCCTGAAGAGGCTCACCCAGAGTGCAGCAAGTGCCGGCGCATCGGCAAGCGGCGAGAGCCAATACGTCCACGGGCGATGCGGGTATGCCGGCGCGGCGCCGAAGAGCACACCGATCCGCGCCCCAAGAAGAAGCAGATTGAGGAGCGCCAGCATCTGCGCGAGAACGGATCGCGGCCGGCGGAGAAACGGCAGGATCAGCAGAGGGAGCGCTTGGGTGAGGGTCGCTTCGCTGAGGCTGCGCACGGCGAGGGCGCGGCCGAACCGGTCGACGAGCGGGAGCGACCGCGGCCAGTTGCTCCAGATCGCCGCAGCCGAGTCGTGCATCTGGACCCAGACCAGCCCGGGTGCTTCGGCAATCGCGACCCGCTCGCCGGCGGCGACAAAATGGCGGGCGAGGGTGATGTCTTCGCAGCGGGAGTCGCGCACCGGCGCGAAGCCAGCGAGCTCGGCGAGCGTCCGACGGTGGACGAGAAGACATTGCCCGTTCGCCTGCGCCTCTTCAACAGAGTGAGCGATGGTTCCCGGGGGGCCGAGGCGGTAGATAAGTGTGGTAAGGAAGGCTGGGTGCAGGAGGGCATCGAACGGCCCGGCAAGGCGCTGCTCGGTGGCGCAGGAGAGCAGGGTCAGCCGCTCTCGTTCCGCGAAGGCGACCAGCGACCCCGCTAATGGCGGGCGCGGACGCACATCAGCATCGATACAGAGCAGCCACGGAGCGCGCGCCGCCCGTCGTCCGACCTCGAGGCCCCACGCCTTTCCGTTCCAGTCCGGCGGGATTGGGCTCGCATCGATCCAGCGCAGCCGCCGGTCGCGCGCGGCCATAGCGGCGACGAGAGCGTGGGTGCCATCGGTCGACCCGCCGTCAACGACGAGAATTTCGGCGACCTCATCGCCATGAGCGAGGAGCCCTTCGAGGCAGGGACCGAGCCGCTCCGCTTCATTGAGGACGGGAACAACGACCGAAACCGCGCTCGGCGCCGCGCGCGCGGGGAGGATCCGAAGCGCTGCGCGGCGCCGAAGAAAGCGGGGCATCACCCGTGCCGCGGCGACCAGCTGGGCAGTGAAGAGGAGCGCAAGCAGCCACTGCATGACGTCATGATAGGTGAGCAGGTCAACCAGCGGCAGATGCTAATTCTTGTAGCGCGCTGCCTCATGTACGTAAAATCGCGGATAGAACACGCGGACACAAGGGGAAACGATGAAATACTTACCTCGTGCTCTCGCCGCTCCGCTGCTCGGCCTGACGGCCATTGCGACAGCGTGCGCGCCGACCGCGCCGGCCTCGCCCGCGCCAGGCGCGCAGCAGCCAGCGGAACAGCTTGCAGAAGTCCAAACGCTGACGATTGGCTTCCCAAGCGTGCCAGCGAATATGGATCCCCATACCAATGTCGGGGGGACCGTCCGGAAGTTTGATATCTTCGAGACCTTGGTCTGGCTCGATGATACGGGGCGGGAGGTCCGGCCGCTGCTGGCGTCAGAGTGGCGCTTGGTCGACCCGACGACATGGCGCTTTACGCTGCGCCCCGGCTCCAAGTTCCAAGATGGCACGCCGCTCACCGCGGAGGACGTGGTCTTTTCGTGGAACCGCGTGACGAACCCCGCGCTTCGCTCGCAGGTGCCCGGTAACGCGCCGAGCATCGCCTCGATAACCGCGATCGACTTGGGCACCGTCGAGGTGAAGACAAAGGCGCCGAGCCCGCTCTTGCTCCGCCACATCGAGCAGCTGGCGATTGTGCCCAAGGCGTATCTCGAGCGGGTGGGCGATGAGGAGTTTCGTGCCAAGCCGATCGGCTCGGGGCCTTTCCGCCTCAAGGAGTTCCGTCCCGACGACCGCGTCGTCGTCACGGCGTGGATGGAGCATCCCTTCCGCAAGCCGACCCTGACCGAGATCACCATCCGCGCAATCCCCGATCAGAACGCTCGCGCGACAGGGCTGCGCCTGAAGGAGCTGGACGTCGGGCTGCAGCTGAACTTCGAGGCCGCTGAAGCGCTCCAGCGCGAGGGGCTAGAGGTCATCTCCCGCTCCACGGGCATCATCGGGGTGCTTATGGACCCGATCGGGGGCGGTGGCGTCGAGCCGGGGCCGATAGCGGATAAGCGCGTGCGGCAGGCGCTCGCCTATGCGGTCAACCGCGAAGAACTGGCGCGAGGGCTCTTCCGCGGCTTTGCCCAGCCGGCGGGCTACCTCATCCGCGAAGGGATGGTGGGCTATAACCCCGATATCAAGCCCTACACCTTTGACCCGGTGAAGGCGCGGCAGCTGCTTGCCGAGGCGGGCTATCCGAACGGGTTCAAGCAGGACCTCGAGTACTGGAACTTCTCCGCGGCTATCAACAACACCGCGCTCTATCTCCAAGACCAGTTCAAGCGCAACCTCAACATCGACCTTGAGCTGAAGCCGATCGAGGCGGCGGTCTTCGTGCAGAAGATCTATAAGCGCCAGCCGATCGCGTCGCTCTACCTTGGCGGCCTCGGCACCGGCACCGATGCTGATACGTCGCTTGTCTGGTTCTGGTCGGAGAACCCCTCGTTTGGCAAGCGCTACAACAACCCCGAGTATGACCGTATCTATCTTGAGAGCACGCGCGAACTCGACCCGGCGCGTCGGGAGCGGCTCCTCCAGCAGGCGGTTGCCATCCTGCAGGAAGACCCGCCGTGGCTCGGTCTGGTCACGAATGTCGACGTCTCTGCGTGGCAGAAGAGCGTCAGCGGGTTTGTTCCGCGCGCGTTCGAAAACGGCTGGCCGATCTTCGATCGGATCAAGCGCGTAAAGTAGCTCGTCGCGTCGCCTGAGGAGGCAGCCGGAGGCCAGCGCGAGACCGCGCTGGCCTCTGCGGCGTTCAGCTGTCGTGCCGTGTCAGCCGAGCGGTGCGGTCTTCGTACTCTCGGAAGAAGGCGGCGAGACGGCGCAACGCCTCCTCGATCCGGTCGAGCGAGTTCGCGTAGCTGAAGCGCAGAAACCCTTCCGCATTCCGGCCGAAGTCGACCCCCGGCGAGCAGGCGACCCGCGCGCGCTCCAAAATTTGAAAGACAAGAGCCCGCGAGTCACAGCTCCAGCGGCGAGCGTCGGCGAGGACATAGAAGGCACCGGTCGGCTCATGGCGCAGTGCAAAGCCGATCTCGCGGAGGCCGGCGATCATCCGGCGGCGTCGGCGATCGTATTCCGCGCGCATCCGCGCAACCTCTGGGGCGCCGTGGCGAAGCGCTGCAACGCCGGCACTCTGGCTGAAATCAGCAGCGGAGATAAAAAAGTTCTGCGCCATCTTTTGGATTGGGCGGACGAGCCGCTCGGGGACGATCATCCAGCCAAGCCGCCAGCCAGTCATCGCCCACGCCTTTGAGAAGCCGTTGAGCACGATGGCATCGGGAGCAAACTCGAGCATCGTGTGCTCGCGTCCTTCGTAGACAAGCCCGTGATAGATCTCGTCTGAGAGAATAGGCAGACCGGTGCTGGCAAGAGCGGCTAGGGTCTCGGCGGTCAGGAGCGTTCCCGTCGGGTTAGAGGGAGAGTTGATCAGGATGGCCCGCGTGCGCGGGGTGATGCGCTGCTCCACCTCGCCGAGGTGGAACTGGTAGCCGTCGTCGGGATCGAGCGGGACAAAACGCGGGATCCCGCCGAAGAACCGGATGAAATTTGGGTAGCAAGCGTAGCTTGGGTCGCCGAGGATCACCTCGTCGCCCGGCTCAATGAGCGCCGCCATCGCCATCCAGAGGCCGGCCGAAGTCCCAGTGGTGACGATAACTCGCTCGGGCGGCACCGCCACGCGGTAAGTGGACCAGTAGTGCTCGGCGATCGCCTCGCGCAGCTCACGACGGCCGAGGCTATGCGTGTAATGCGTGCCGCCGGCCGCGAGCGCGGCAGCTCCTGCCGCCCGGATCACCTCCGGCGTATCGAAGTCGGGCTCGCCGATTTCAAGGTGGATAACCTTGTCGCCCGTGCGCTCGATGGCCTGCGCCGCTTCCAGCACCTCCATCACCATGAAGGGAGCGATCGCCTCAGTGCGAGCAGCGGCGCGCAGCTGGTCGTTGATCATGATGCTCCCTCGACGTCGGCGCGGCGCTGCGCGAAGGCCCAGTCGAGGAGGGCTGCCGACTCCGCAGCCGGATTTGGGCTCCGGAGCACGACAGCGATCATGCGGTGCCCATCCCGGGTGGCCGACGCAGCGTAGGCGCGTCCAGCGCGACGAGTGTACCCGACCTTCACGCCATCCGCGCCCGGGTAGTTGCCAAGCAGCAGATTCAGATTTGCGATCGGGTAGGGCGGGTCAGCACGGACAGTCCAGGTCAGAGTCGAGACGATCCGGACGAAGTGCTCGTTCTGCATTGCCTCCCGTGCAATCCGGGCGAGGTCTTCGGCGGTGCTCAGATGGTAGGGATGGTCCAAGCCATGCGGATTGACGAAGTGCGTCTGCTGCAGCCCCATCTGATGGACTCGATGATTCATCATCGCGACAAACGCGGCCTCGGAGCCGGCAAGGTGGCGCGCGATCGCAAGAGCGGCGTCGTTCCCTGAGGGAAGCATCAGCCCGTACAGGAGATCCTCAAGCGGAAGGATCATCCCCGGGCGGAGGCCCATCACCGTGCTCCGCGGCATCGCGCGCGCGTCAACGTCGATCGCCACCAGGTCGTCAAGCCGTCCCACCTCGAGAGCGACCAATGCGGTCACCATCTTGGTGAGGCTCGCCGGATGGACGGGCGCGCGCTCGTTCTTGCCGTAGAGCAAACGCCCCGTGGCCGCATCGAGCACGGCGACTTCGGTTGCTCCAACAGCGGGGGGGCCGGCTGCGCGGGCAGGCTGCGGGGCAATGAGGACAAGCAGCAGCGCCAGCAGCGCAATCGCGACACGACGCATCGGTTCCTCCTGCCTCCCAGTATAGGCGGGAAGGCGAGATGCGGGCGTGAGCCGTGTACTCGCATCAGGTCGTAGGGGGGCGAAGGGGGTGCTGCTCTCACGTCAATAGCGCGGGAGGGGGCAGATGCGGCATCAGTGGCGGCGGTCGCGGCGCGTGTCTGCAGGGGGCGCTCGAGCTGAGGCGTGCAGGAAGACGGACACCCATGGCGAGGTCAGCTGGGCAGCGTTCAGCAGTGGAGGGGGAGATCGGCTGAGAGATCGAGTGCATCGAGGCGAACGCGGAGCGGGGAGCCAAGGACGCGCTCGGTAGGAGACAGGAGAAGAGGCGCTCTCGCTCACGATAGGGCGTCGCCGGAGGGAGACGTCATGCAAGCGGCAAGAGGGTCGCCCCCGAACGGGAGAGGGATGATGCTGCCGGGGTCTTCGCATTTGCGTTGCATCAGAATGGTGCGGACGAGGCAAGGGGAGCAGGAGAGGGGGTTGCAAAGGGAGGGGGCCTGCGGTATAGTTGTGGTGCGCTCGCCAAGTGGCGGGCGTTTCCTTCTCCCCGCGAGGGGACCCCTCGCCGAAACCCTGAAGAGATGGCGGAATGCTTACTGGTTCCGCCGAGACGGCTCGGCAGAGCGAGAGCGCCGGCGAGGGAAGAGTGCGGGGGTCGCTTCAGAAAGCGCCTTGAACGTCGGCGCAGAAGTGTGTATAATTCGACGCTCGCGCGATGAGCGACCGCGCGAGGTGCACGTTGACAATCGAAGAGTGAGGGAGAGGGAAGCGAGGCGCCCGAAGAAGTAGAAGAGGGAGTGGGTGCGAGAG